>CAYSUA010000032.1:0-18864 GCA_964433795.1 uncultured Desulfobacteraceae bacterium
GTCATATCGCATTTGATGGGTGTGATGGAGATATAGTTTCGGCTTAGGGCATCACCGTCAATATCGGGATCATCGGAAACCGGTTGAACATCACTCCCCTGCCAGTAATAGACTCGATTGCGAGGGTCTTTGCGTTTCTCAAAGTACTCCGAAAACAATGCAATACCTTGTCGACTAATCCGTATACCGGCGACTTGCCTGATGGGCGTGTCCGGAAAATTGACATTTAGAAATGTTCCCACGGGAAGCCCTTTTCTGTCGATGTCCTCGGCCAACAATCGGATGAATCCGGCAATATCAAGATATGTTTTGGGTGCTCGGGCCTGGACAGAGACGGCAATGGCCGGTATACCATAGAGCGCCGCCTCCCTTGCAGCAGCAACGGTTCCCGAATAATTGATATTTACACCCACATTCGCCCCCGGGTTGATTCCTGATATAACCAGCTCCGGTTTGGTTTTCAATATCTCAACAACCGCAAGCTTAATACAATCTGCCGGGGTTCCTGTGACGGCAAACCCTTCCCAACCCCCGTTGAGCACGATTTTTTCCGCCCGTATGGGTCGGTCCAAGGTAATCCCGTGGCCCACAGCACTCCTCTCACGATCCGGGGCCACCACCGTTATCGAGTGTTTCGGCTTCAGAAGCTCATATAAGGCCCGGAGCCCCTCTGCATGGATTCCGTCATCATTGGTTAACAGGATTTTCATAGATTTCCGTATTTCGAAAGTTTCCGCTGGAACTATCTTCTCGTCAAATTTCGACGCACAGGTTCCGGTCATTTGGCATGCATTTGGAACCGATAAAAGGTGCGAAACTCGAATTTCTTCCTTCATACAACAACTTGTGCTATTTTGAAAGGCTCTGTTTCATTAACTATGGCTTGACTTTTTGCTTCAGGTTGGCTTTATATTCGACATTTCAACCACAGCCGACCCGATATTTGAGATAAAACTAAAAAAGCGAGATTGTGATCGAATGATTCTGAAGCGATTTGAACCATCCCCCCTGTTTACTCGGATTACGTTTTTGCTCGGCATCTGGCTTTCTTTATTCCTTTTTTTCACCTTCATTATTCCCACTGGCGTTCAGGCTCAGTCCCGATTGGAAGGCTTTGACGAGGAGCCGGATAAGCCATGGCATTTGGAGGCAGATGAGATCAGCTACGACGACAATGTCCATCAATATCTCGCCCGCGGGAATGTGACCATCAGCAAAGATGACAAGAAACTTACCGCTGATTTTATCCGGTTTGATCATCGAGCCATGAAGGCCATGGCCATGGGGAATGTGGTTATGACCGTCGGTAATGATATCCTCATCGGAAACAGTATGGAAATGGACCTGGATTCCGAAACAGGAACCATTTACCAGGGGACCATTTTTCTAAAAGAGCAAAACTATTATTTTAAAGGCGATAAACTCCAAAAAACCGGAAAGGACAGTTATACGGCGGAGAAAGCTAGCATTTCCACTTGCGACGACGAACCCCCGGCCTGGAAAATCACAGGTAGAAATCTCAAAGTTACCCTTGAGGGATACGGTACGGTGACCCATGCTGCGATATATGCCAAGCGGGTGCCGGTCATGTATGCTCCCTATTTTGTTTTCCCTACCAAAAGAAAACGTCAAACCGGTTTTTTATTTCCCGGATTTGAAACCTCGAAACGGCGGGGGCTCGGCTTCAATCAGCCATTTTTCTGGGCCATCGGCGACAGCCAGGATGCCACCTTTTATCTCAATTACATGGATAAACGAGGAGTGAAATCCGGGGGAGAGTACCGGTATGTGCTCGACAATTTCTCAAAGGGCACGGTAATGTTCGACTATCTGAACGATGATAAGATAGATGACGGTGTCGGTAATAACAGTGAAGACTGGGGATATACAGATGATAATGTGTTACGGCCCAATACCGACCGTTACTGGTTTAGGGCGCAGGCGAATCAGCAGCTTCCCTATGAGTTAAAGGCTCGATTGGACCTGGATATTGTCAGCGATCAGGACTATCTCAAGGAGTTTAAGGATGGATATTCGGGCTTCACTCGTACCAATGCTTTTTTTACGGATGTGTTCGGTCGCGGCCTGAGTGACTATAATGATGCAACCCGAAAAAACCGCCTCAATTTCAACCGGAGATGGTCCGAATACAGCTTGAATATGGAAGCGCTATGGTTTGATAATGTGGTTCTTCGCCGCCAGAGCGATATCGATCCGACACTTCAGAAACTTCCCTTCATCGAATTTACCGGATCCAGGCAGAAACTCTTTTCTGAACCGTTCTATTTCAATTTTGAAACGGAATATGTTAATTTTTACCGACAGGACGGGCAAACCGGTCACCGCCTAGATTTGCATCCCCGCTTCTTCCTGCCGCTGCGGTGGAAAAATTATCTGAACGTGGAGCCGTCCATGAGTGCACGGGGAACGCTTTATTATCTGGACGATCTTGAAGACTTCCAGCAGGATACGGACCGGTTCGACGCCAGGGGGCTTTGGGATGCAAAAATCGAGTTTTTTTCAGAAGTGTTCAATGTGTTCAAGATGAATACCATGGGAGTGGATCGGCTCAAGCACAGCATCAGACCGAAATTAAGATACAGTTATATTCCCGATCTTGATCAAGACGACCTGCCGTCTTTTGATGATAAGGATCGGGTGGGCAAGGAAAATGTTTTAACCTACTCATTGACCCAATGGTTTACCGCCCGATCATTTAAGAAAGGGGACAAAGCTTCAAAAGAGGATCAGGATGATGATCGTACCCAATACAATTATGCTGAGTTTCTACGGTTTAATCTGGAAAATAGCTATGACATCAACAAAGAACTGGATAATGAGCCCAGGCCGTTTTCGGATGTGACGGCGGAACTCGATTTTGCTCCCCACCGGTACGTGACCTTGAGATGGGATGCCAAGTATAATCCCTACGATAAGATAGTCACCGAGAACAATATCGCCACGACCATTCGGGATCCCCGGGGCGATCGATTTTTCGTGGAATACCGGAGGACAGACGGTTCCAATGAGTCTTTGTATTTTGACCTACAGGTAAAGGTCACCGATAGATTGAACCTTTTTGGGGGTTACGAACAGAACATCTTGACCGAGAAAAGAATCTATACCAGCGGCGGCTTTAGCTATGCGGCCCAATGCTGGTCGGCAAATTTCAGGTACATTGATGAGGTGACCGACAAGCGGTTTGAATTTTCCATCGGCCTTTACGGCTTGGGTCGAATCGGCCATGGATTATTCGGCCGGGTAATGGAGAATCCGTTTAGTGCGCTTAATGAGAGTGATGAAAATTTCAATTATTAACCGGACAGGATGAATTGTCGGACCGGGTATAGGAATCGGAAGCATTATGATTATTGTTAGAACTCCCCTCCGCATCAGTTTTGTCGGCGGCGGGTCCGACATGAAGGCATTTTATTCCCGAAAGGACGGCAAGGTGGTCAGTTCGGCCATCGATAAGTATGTCTATGCCATTGTAAAAGAACGGTTTGACGATAAGATCTATATTAATTATTCGAGAAAGGAGTGTGTCGCACACATCGATGACATTCAACACGACCTCGTTCGTGAAGCCATGAAATTGACCGGTGTTGAAAAGGGAGTCGAGATTACCACCCTTGCCGATATCCCCTCATCCGGCTCCGGGCTCGGCAGTTCAAGTTCCATTACCGTTGCATTGCTTCACGCTTTGTATGCCTATCAGAATACCCTGGTGACGGCAGAGCAACTGGCGCTGGATGCGTGCCGGATTGAGATCGATATTCTCAAAAAACCTATCGGGAGGCAGGATCAGTATGCCGCCGCATACGGTGGTATCAACCGGTTTATCTTCCAATCCGGAGATATCACGCAGAGAGTGCCGGTAACCCTGACCGAGACCGTGAGGCGTCAGTTTGCCGCTTCCCTTCTTTTATATTTTACCGGAATCACCAGAAATGCGGATGAAATTCTATCTGAACAGGCCCATAAGCTTGCCGCCCCTGATACCTTTTCTGTTATGGAAGATATGGTATCACTGGTGGATCCGTTTGCAGACGCCATCACACAAGGGGATATTCTTTCCTGCGGAGATTTTTTGCGACAGAATTGGGAGATGAAAAAGAATCTGGCTTCGGGAATATCCAATAGAGAGATAGAAACCATGCATGAAAAAGCAATTGCATCCGGGGCGCTTGCCGGAAAAGTGGCAGGTGCCGGCGGGGGCGGGTTTCTTTTGCTCATTGTTCCCAGAGAAATGCAGAATACGGTATTCGAGGCCATGGGAGGATATCGGGAACTCCCGTTCATGCTGGAAGAGGGCGGCAGCAAGGTCATATTCGATTACCGTTCCTATTCCAGCAAATGATTTTAAATTCCCTCACCCGGACAAACCGGAACCTGTTTGACTATTGATTATTGAAGATTGAATATTTGTTGAATCGCTTTGCTCTATCTTTTTAATATACATTGATAGATTTCCTTCAATTTTCAATATTCAATCGAAAATATTCAATTTTTCATAAATGGGAAAACGTCGAATAAACAATTTTCTGCCATAACAAGCATAAAAATTACAATTAACAGCCTAAGGGGAGATTATTGAACATACTCATTACCGGCGGTGCTGGATTTATCGGATCTCATACCGCTGATGCGCTGATTAAAATGGGGTATCAGGTCAGGATCCTGGATAACCTTCAGCGCACCGTCCATCCGGAGGGGAAACCGAATTACCTGAATCCGAATGCGGATTTTATTATGGGGGATGTTCGGGATAAGCAGATATTGAGACAGGCATTAAGCGGGATTGATGCCGTGTATCATTTGGCAGCCTATCAGGATTACCTGCCGGATTTTTCTACTTTCTTTCAAGTGAATACGGTTTCCACCGCTCTTTTGTATGAGATCCTTGTGGAAGGGGGGTTGGAAAATAGCATTCAGAAAGTGGTCGTTGCTTCCAGTCAAGCGGTTATGGGTGAAGGGCGCTACCGATGCATCAAGTGCCATGGACAGGATGGAGAATATGTCCATCCGGATATCCGTCTGGATGCGCAGTTGAAAACAGGAGAATGGGAGCATCGTTGTCCGGTTTGCAGCGAGACGTTGCAGTGGCTTCCATCGGACGAAACCGTGGCGCATCCGTGCAATCAATATGCGTTATCTAAATATTCCCAGGAGCAGATTGCCGTACAGATGGGAAAACGGTATAAAATTCCCTCTGTGGTCCTGCGGTACTCCATTGTTCAGGGACCTCGCCAATCGCTATATAACGCTTATTCTGGGGCCATGAGAATTTTTTCACTGGCGTTGATGTTCGATCGGCAGCCGGTGATTTTCGAAGACGGGAGACAAATCAGAGATTTTATCAATATTGAGGATGTGGTTGCGGCCAATCTATTGGTATTGGATCGAGAAGAAGCCGATTATCAGGTTTTCAACGTGGGTGGCGGAGTCCCTTGGGCGGTAAATGATTTTTATGAGAGACTCCAAACCGTCGTCGGGAAACGGAAAACCCCGTCCATAGGCAATACCTACCGATACGGAGATACCCGGCATATTGTCTCCGACATAGGGAAACTGAAGCGCCTGGGTTGGGTGCCGGAAAACGATATAGAGAAAAGTATTCAGGATTACTGGACATACCTTGAGCAGGCTGATCGGAAGGAAGAGATATTCGATTATGCTCAAAAAAATATGCGGAAATTGAGTGTCATACGAAAAATCAAAGAGATATGATCCTGTGAACGAATACCGGGAGGTGAGCCTCGAAACGGAAAAATGTGTCGACCTGGTGGCATTTAACCGTGTCGATGCTTAATTTCCTTCCATAAGTCAAAAGTAAGACAGTGAGGGTGAATGTGATGGGGTTTCAAGAATTTGCGCGACAATATCTAAACGGCCTAAACGGGTTACTCGATGGGTTTGATACCGAGGCTTTTGACCGGATCGTGAACAGCATCCTTGATGCCTACTCCGATGAACAAGCCATTTTCATAATGGGCAATGGGGGAAGTGCCTCCACGGCTTCCCATTTTGCCTGCGATATCAACAAGGGATGCTGTCTGGACCTGGATAAAAAATTTAAAGTCATCTGCTTAAACGATAATATTCCCACCCTTCTTGCTTATGCCAATGATTTGGACTATGCATCGGTTTTCGTGGAACAATTAAAAAATTTCTTTCATTCAGGAGACGTGGTGATCGGTATATCCGGAAGCGGCAATTCTGAAAACGTGATTCGTGCCATTCGGTATGCCAATGAAAACGGTGGAAAAACCGTTGGGTTGACCGGGTATTCCGGGGGCAAGCTGAGCCAACTGGTGGATACCACTTATGTTGCGGCATCGGATGATATGCAGAAAATTGAAGATGTTCATATGATCATTGTCCATATGATCATGCAGGCGGTCCATGGCGCATTGCATGACACCGTGGATTAGCGTTATGTATAAGATATACAATGAGTAGGTGTGGTTAATGGATTCATTTGAATTGATACCTGCGTGGTATGCCCTGCATACAAAAAGCAGGTTTGAAAATGTGGTCAGCGACGGGCTGTTTAAGAAATCGATGGACGCCTTCCTCCCTAAAATCAAGGTGAAAAGCAGGCGGCGGGATCGAAAATTAATGATTCGTGTACCCCTGTTTCCCGGCTACATCTTTGTGAAAACCGATCTCAATCCCACAGAGCATATTGAAATATTGAAAACCGTCGGGGCGGTTCGGTTGGTGGGAAATAAAGACGGTCCCATATCCATATCTGACGAAACCATTGAATCCTTAAGAATCATGATCGCCACGGAAAACCCTATCGCCACGGGATCGCGATTTACGAAAGGTGATCGGGTGATGGTTGTCTACGGTCCGTTTGCAGGCGTGACGGGAACCTTTGCACGGTATCGGGGGAAAGGACGCGTTATTGTGAATATCGAGGCACTGGGCCAGTATGCCGGTGTGGATGTGGGTGAAGACGATGTTGAAAAGTTGCCAGAAATATTGCTATAACTACTTGACTTTTCTTGAGGATATGCTAATTAAAACGGTAGCATACACAACCATGCAGGTCAAGGAGGATGTATGAACAAGTTGGAGATCATCTCCACCTTGAAAAATGAAGCGAATATCTCCAAATCTGAAGCGGCTAGGGTGGTTCAAATCTTATTTGATAATATGGCCGAAGCCATGGCACAAGGCGAGCGGGTTGAAATTCGGGGGCTCTGCAGCTTTTTTGTGAAAGAGTATAAGAGCTATACCGGTAGAAATCCCAAAACCGGTGAGAGGGTCACCATCAAGCCGAAGAAACTTCCTTTCTTCAAATCCGGAAAAGAACTGAAAGAGCGGGTAGATTATTAGCTTTGTGCCTGGTTTTGAGTCCATTATAGATCAAAAACGTCCCATTCGCATTTTGACCACCTGTTTGAGAGATGGGAATATTCCCCATGCAATGCTGTTTACTGGGATAAGCGGCATCGGCAAGCGTACAACCGCACGCCTATTTTCAAAGGCGTGCAATTGTGAAGCGCTTACATCAGGTGTTTCCCTGAAAAGGCTCAATGGGATACCGTGTTGCCGATGCAGATCTTGTAGAAAAATAAAATCCGGTAATCATCCGGATATTATCCATATCAAGCCTTCCGGAAGCATCATCAAAATCGCACAGATCCGAGATCTCTGCCACACCCTTTCAATGAAGCCGTACGAAGCAAAGACACGCGTGGTGACGATATCGGAAGCTCAAAACCTGAATCTTGAAGCCGGGAATGCCCTCCTCAAGGTTCTGGAAGAACCGCCGGACCAGACAATTATCATCCTTACGTCGTTAAATACGGCAAATCTGCTGCCGACCATTGTTTCGCGTTGTCAGGGGATCCGATTCGGTCCCATTTCCATAAAAAATCTCATGAGGCTGCTTCACGATGAGCGAGGGATGGAGACAGAGGTTGCTCGTATTATTGCGGCCATGGCCAATGGCAGCATTTCCAAAGCATTGGCCATGAGTGACGAACAATGGATCAACCGAAGAAACTGGCTTATTCATGAACTTGAAACCCTTGAATCTCGTTCCATTCGAGGGGTGATGGCTTTTGCAGAGAAATTATCTTCAAAGAAGGATAAGCTTCCGGATGCTTTCGAAGTGATCTTGACCTGGCTGAGAGACCTTTGGATGGCCCGCATGGATCCAGAGAAAATTGTCAATATTGACCGGATTGATGGGATTCAATCGTATTCCGGAAGCGTCCCCCCATCATCACTGCTGTCAAAAATTACTGCGGTTCAGCGTGCACAAAAGGAACTTCAGACCCATACAAATTTGAGGCTGATGTTGGAAAACCTTATGCTTCAATTGGTAAAGATATGAAAAAAGTTGTTGGTATCCGGTTTAAAGACACCGGAAAAGTCTATGATTTCGACTCCGGAGCGTTTGTTTTAAGGCGGGGAGATCAGGTCATCGTGGAAACCGAACACGGCCTCGGTTACGGAACCGTTGTGGTTCCTCCTGCACCCCGTGAAAATGTTGCTGAAAACCGTCCGCTTAAGCGGGTCTATCGGGTTGCCAACGAAAAGGATTATCAGCAGCGTGTACAGAATGTTGAAACTGAGCAAAAGGCATTCAACTATTGCCGGGAGTGCATTGATGAACTCGATCTTCAGATGAATCTGTTTTCTTCAGAGAGTAACTTCGATGCCAGCAAGATCACTTTCTTCTTCACGGCAGAAGGCCGAGTCGATTTTAGACAACTTGTGAAAAAGCTGGTAAAATACTTAAATGTCCGCGTTGAAATGCGCCAAGTCGGCATTCGAAATCAGGCCAAGATCTGTGGGGGTATGGGCAGGTGCGGTCGTAGGATATGCTGTTCAGCCTTCATGGATAAGTTTGAACCGGTATCCATTCGTATGGCAAAAGACCAGAGCCTGTCTTTGAATCCAACCAAAATTTCCGGGCTGTGCGGTCGGTTGATGTGTTGCTTGACATTTGAAAACGATACCTATCAGGAATTTAAAGAAAGCTTTCCAAAGATCGGAAAAGCGGTTACAACGCGAAATGGACTGGGGAAAATCTTAAGACACAATGTTCTAAAAAAGCTTGTTGTCGTACGCATGGAAGACGGAACCGAAATCGAATTGCCTCTGGAAGATATTAATACGGAAAAGTAGGTGCAGAGATGGTCAAACCGTTCTATATCACCACCCCAATATATTATGTGAATGCACGGCCGCACCTTGGGCATGCATATACCACTATCTTGGCTGATGTGACCTGTCGTTTCAATGCCATAAAAGGGTTGGACACCTATTTTCTCACCGGCACCGATGAGCATGGGGATAAAATCGTCCGTGCCGCCCAAAAGCAATCGCTCAGCCCTAAAGAATATGTGGATCAGATCAGTGACCTTTTCAGGAACCTTTGGCCGGAGCTGAATATCGATTATAGTTTCTTTATCCGGACCACGGACAAAAAACATATCGCTATCGTTGAGCTGGTGCTGCAGCGGATTTACGATCAAGGGGATATCTATTTTAGTGAATACGAGGGGAAATACTGCTTCGGGTGTGAGCGATTTTATACGGACCGTGAACTGGTGGATGGGAAATGCCCGGACCATGAAATTGAGCCGGAGGTGATCAAAGAATCCAACTATTTTTTTAAAATGAGCCGGTACCAGGACTGGCTAATCGATCACATCAAAACCCATCCGGATTTTATTCGTCCGGAACATTTCAAAACCGAGGTGCTGTCGTTTCTTCGGGACCCGCTTGACGATCTGTGTATTTCTCGGCCCAAGACCCGTCTCGATTGGGGTATTACACTACCGTTTGACAAGAACTTCGTGACCTATGTTTGGTTCGATGCGCTGCTCAATTACGTTTCAGCCTTGGGATATCCGGAAAACGCGTTGTTCGATAAATTCTGGCCCCATGCCCAGCATATTGTCGCAAAGGACATACTCAAACCGCATGGGATTTATTGGCCCATTATGCTGAAAGCAGCAGACATTCCGGTATACCGGCATTTGAATGTACACGGTTACTGGAATGTGGATCAGAGCAAGATGTCAAAATCTTTGGGGAATGTGGTGGATCCTTTGGCGTTAAAAAACATTTATGGGTTGGATTCATTTCGATATTTCCTCATGCGGGATATGTCTTTCGGTTTGGACGCCAGCTTTAGTGAAACCGCATTGGTTCAACGCATCAATTCAGATTTGGCAAACGACTTGGGAAACCTCTTCAGCCGTGTTCTGGCCATGGTTCATAAATACTTTGATGGTAAAGTTCCAGAGGTTGATCCGGAAATTGAAAAGGAACTGCAGCTTGGATTGGAAAGCCAAACCCAAACCGCCATATCTGAATATGAGCAAGCCATGGATCATTTTGTATTTCAAAATGCCATGAAAGCGGTGTGGGTCTTTGTCAATCAATTGAATAAATATGTGGATGTTACCGCTCCCTGGGAATTAGCCAAAAAAAAGTCGACCCGCAAACAGTTACAGGTCGTTCTCCATAATCTCCTCGAGGGGCTGGGTGTCATTTCCGGCCTTATCTATCCTGTTATGCCGGATACCGCAGCCACCATGCAAAGACACCTCAATATCGAAATCGAAAGCGATCTCATGGGGCTTAAGGATATTAAATCCAAGAAGCTGATTCGTTCGGGAGTGGAACTTCCCAAATCGATTACCCTGTTTCCCCGAATCGATCTTGAAAAAGTGAAAAAAGCTGCCTCTGAAAACGGAGGAATCGATAAACCGGCCATCGATTTAAAACCGGAAATCACCATCGATGAGCTCGGCAAGGTGGACCTTAGGGTTGCTACCGTGATTCGGGCTGAAACCATTCCACGAGCAAAAAAACTCTTGAAATTGGAAGTCGATCTGGGTGAAAAAAGAACCATCGTTGCCGGTATCGCTGAAAAATATAAACCCGAAGAATTGATAGGCAAGCAGATCATCATTGTGGCAAATTTGAAACCGGTGAAATTGATGGGAGTCGTTTCAAACGGAATGCTGCTTGCCGCCATGGAAGGTAAACGTTGTGCACTTGCAACCTTAGATAAGGAGACAACGCCTGGAACGCCGTTATCCTAGTTTTTGAAAAGGTCAGAAACCGTGTGACGATGTCCGTGAGTTGTATGCCGAGAGCGGAACAGATTTAGAAATCAGAATATGCCCGGGCTAAATAACATTCGTCAAAGCATTCGAGAAAGAGGCACGTGGAGAGATTATCAGCACTTGTCACGCCGAAGATCTTTCAGGATACCGCTTTTTCGCGTCTTGCTTACCGTTTTCATCCTGCCTTTCGGTTTTATCCTATTCTATTATCAGGCTACGGACGGAGATGCGCATCATGAACTTGATCAGAAGGAATTTCGTTGGATTAAAAAAACCGAACTGCCGATCCTGCTGAACGGAAAAAACCTGATCAATTCAACAGATCAATCGTTTGATGTGACCATTCAAGGAAACAGCTTTCATATTCAAACGAGTCTCGACATCTCTCTTCAGAAATATCTGCACCAGCAACTTAATCGATCAACCTCTCGATATATCGGAATCGTGGTCATGGAACCTTCCACCGGGCGTATTCTTTCCATGGTGGGATACGACAAAACAGACCAGAAGAATAACCCGTGTTTGGATAATCGATATCCGGCAGCCAGTATATTCAAAATTGTGACCGCAGCTGCGGCGGTTGAAACCCATGGTTTTCAACCGGACTCGGTATTTAACTATAACGGAAGCAAATATACCCTCTATCGGAACCAACTCAAAGATCGCAGGAATCGCTATACGCACAGAATCAACCTAAAAGATTCTTTCGCCCAATCCGTGAATCCGGTCTTCGGCAAAATCGGAGCCAATCGACTCGGCAAAACGGTTCTTAAAAAGTATGGGGTTGCTTTCGGATTCAATCGCTTAATCGATTTCGAACTGCCTTTGACACCCAGTGAACTCCACCTCACGGACGAGCCGTATCAGTGGGCGGAAGTAGCCAGCGGCTTTAACCGGGAAACCACAATATCCCCTCTCCATGGGGCCATCATGGTTTCAACCATCCTCAATGGCGGACAGATGGTGGAACCGGCTGTCATCGACAAGGTGGAGGATGATGAGGGAGGGGTGGTCTATCAAACCCGACCCGTATACTTGAATCAAGTGATTACGCCGGAAACCTCCCTGATAATGAACCGGTTGATGCAAGCCACCGTGAGATCCGGCACATCCCGGAAGGCATTTCGCGGGCAGGGTAAAGATCGTGTCTTATCCAAGCTCATCATCGGGGGGAAAACCGGCTCCATCAACAACAAATCCCAAGATGCCCGATTCGACTGGTTTGTGGGTTTTGCCAAAGAAAAGGAAGGGAGTAAGAAACTCGCCATATCGATTCTGGTGGCGCATGAAAAATATATCGGTACCCGTGCCAGTCGATATGCAAAGATGGCCATAAAACGGTATTTTCAGGATTATTTCTCAAGAGATATTGCCACATCTGAAAAGCGTCGAAATTCATCTTGATGTATGATAGAGGGTTGCTTTAGAAATGGGTCCTGTCGGATAAAAGGATCAGGAGCAAGAACAGACTCGGAGGAGATATCTTATGCCAGGTTTTGAAATAATAGATGATGCGGAGCGAAAGGAAGTACTCGATGTTCTCGAAACCGGTGTATTGCATCGGTACGGATTTGACGCGGCAAGAAAGGGACACTGGAAAGCAAAAACATTTGAGGCCGAGTTTGCGAGTCGTGCCGGTGCCAAATACTGCCTGCTGGTTTCAAGCGGTACCACTGCGTTGTCAACGGCTTTGGCTGCCAACGGGATCGGTGCGGGTGATGAAGTGATTATCCCTCCGTTTACCTTTGTGGCAACCTTTGAAGCCGTTATATGGGCGGGTGCGGTACCGATTTTTGCTGAAATCGACCATACCCTGTGCCTCGACCCTGCGTCCGTTAAAGAGAAAATTTCTCCTCGAACAAAGGCCGTCATTCCGGTTCATATGTGCGGTTCCATGGCCCGGATCGATGAAATCAAAAGGCTTTGCGATGAGAAAGGACTGGTTCTTATCGAAGATGTGGCCCAATCGGTTGGCGGTACCTTCAACGGAAAAGCCTTAGGCACCTTCGGTCATATGGGCAGCTTCTCTTTCGATCCGGTTAAGACCATTACCTGCGGAGAAGGCGGGGCGATTATTACAGATGATGAAGAACTCTATCTGCGGGCGGATTATCACGCAGACCACGGGCATGACCATGTTGCCGGCGACAGGGGCCTTGACGACCACCCCATGCTGGGCAACAACTTCCGAATCAGCGAACTCCATGCAGCGGTTGGATTGGCTCAGCTTCGTAAACTGGATCTGATTCTTAAGAAACAGAGAAGCCACAAAAAGGTCATCAAAGAAGCGCTCAGATCGATCCCCCAGGTATCCTTTCGAGAAATACCGGATGAAAACGGAGATACGGCAACCTTTTTAACCTATTTCATGCCCACTGCATCAGCCGCCCGGGAAACGGTTCAGGGCCTTGCGCAAGCCGGTATCGGCTCCTGTTTCTATTGGTATGATAACAAGTGGCACTACATACGAAAATGGGATCATTTCAAAGCACTGAAATCTGCTGCCAAACTTCCCATTCAATTGCTCGATAATCTGCCGGATTATGAAAAGATAGAGCTCCCACAGTCCGATGAAATATTAAGCCGAGCAGTTTGTATGCTCATACCGCTTTCACCGACACCGGGCGCCATCCAGCAGCGGGCAGAGACCACAGTGGATATTGTTCAAAAATCTATATCGGGTTAGGATCTAAGGTTATGTTTCGAAACTTCAGAGTCGTTTCCAATGTTGTTTTCGGCAGAGGCTGTTTCAACCAGCTGGACCAGTTTCTTTCGGAGAAGCGGTCCGGTTCATCCGGCAACTCCGGATTCATGGTCTTTCTGGTGGACGATGCATTTAAAGAAAACCCTTTGAAGGATAGGATTCCCCAGAGAGAAAAGGATCTCCTGCAATGGATCAACGCAGATGTCGAGCCGAAAACCGGTTATGTGGATCAGTTGACCCAGGAGATTCGTGATTTTTCCGATCAGCTGCCAGACGGGGTCATCGGAATCGGCGGCGGCAGTGCCATGGATATTGCCAAAGCCGTTTCTCTCATGTTGACCAATCCCGGATCTTCTTCTGAATATCAGGGATGGGATCTGATTCAAAAACCGGCCGTCTATCATGCGGGGATTCCCACCCTTTCGGGAACCGGTGCCGAAGTATCCAGAACCACCGTCTTGACGGGCCCGGAAAAAAAACTGGGGATTAATTCCGATTATACGGTGTTCGACCAGATTGTTCTCGATCCTGAATTGATTGCCGATGCGCCGGCTGAACAACGGTTCTACACCGGCATGGACTGTTATATCCACTGCGTCGAGTCGTTAACCGGAACCTATCTGAACACGTTCAGTCAGTCTTATGGTGAAAAGGCCATCGAATTGTGTCGGGGAGTTTTTCTGGATGGAGGGGACAGCGCCGATGACAAACTGATGATGGCTTCTTATTTCGGCGGGATGAGCATTGCATATTCTCAGGTGGGGGTTTGTCACGCCCTTTCCTACGGCCTCTGCTTTGTCCTGGGATACCGTCACGGGATCGGAAACAGCATTGTATTCGACCAGTTGGAAGAATTCTATCCGGAAGGGGTGGTCGAGTTCAGAAAGATGCTCGATCAGCACGGCATATCATTGCCCCGGAACGTGGTGGACGGTGTTTCGACCGAAAAGTTGGATAAAATGATCGATGTGGCCTTGATCTTGGAACCGCTTTGGGAAAACGCATTGGGAGCGGAATGGAAACAGCAAATGACCCGAAATCGGATAAAGGAGCTTTACTTGAGAATGTAAGTAAATCTCTACCAGCGATACAGATAACACGACATTTCAACTGTTTTAAATTAAGCGGTCTTTGCCATGCAAAGGCCTTTAGTTTTTAAGATGAGAAGGATTTCGAATATGAAACCGCTTGACCGTATGATTCATAGGATCGGGAGAGTCCTCCGTACCCTTTCAACCGCAGATATATATTTCGGCAAACATCCGTCAAATGCGGCGGCTCCGGCGATCATATTCTTTCCCTGTTATTTTAATACGTTATGCTGTGGAATTGCGGGAATTGTTTCTTTAAAGAAAAAACCGGTAATTTCGGAGACCGTGGATGTTTCTGCTTTATCGGTGCAGGTAGATGTTCTCAAAGCGTCCGGGTATTCGGCATGTAAAGAAAAAGAGCTTCCGCTGGACTCCTGCTATCTTGGCGGAAAATCGCATATCCGATCGTTGTTGTCGGCGGTTCGAAGTTTAAAAAAAGATGACAGTTTTTTTAAAATCTACAAGGACTCCGGTATCCAAAAAGGGCTTTCCAAAATTGCTCATGAGCTGGGCGACATCCTGCTGGCCGAAAAAAAACAATTTTCCGATCATGTGGGGCATCTTGAGGTGAGTGAATCGGAGATCATATCCAAGAGAATCGAAGACCTGAAAGATATCCATTGGTGCTTAAACACGGATATCGGAGACAACATCAAAAAAGTTCGGGAACTCATGGATCATTCCCATGACGGAACGACCCGCTCCAGCATAATTATCTTCAAGAAAATCAATACGGTGCTGAACAGTATCGACCGCTTGGAGGTCAGGGGAAGGGATTCTGCCGGTATTTCCCTCCTGTTTATTCTCGATGAGGGAGATTTTAAACAGTGTGAGAAATTTCTCCGTGATGAGAATCTCTCAGACCGTCTGAATAAACGGGTGGGTCAGGAAGTTCTTTTGAATCAAGGGGTCCATATTCAGCCCATCAACAACGGCCAACAGGTGGCCGTAACATTGACATATAAAATTGCAGCGGAAATCGGAAGATTGGGAGACAATATACGGTCTTTGCGACAACAGATCAGATCGGATTCGATTTTACAACGACTGGCCACCCTTCCTCATGTTTATGACACGGTGATGACCCATACGCGATGGGCATCCGTCGGGGCCATTACAGAAGCGAACGGTTGCCCCATAGACAATAAATCCGAAGGCCGTTTCAAAGATAAAAAGGGCTGGATTCATGTCTGCCTGAACGGAGATATCGACAATTATCTCGAATTGAAAACCGAATACGAAAAGAGCGGCGGTATTATTCATCCAGACGTTACAACCGATACCAAAATTATTCCGCTCCAGATCGAAAAATACGTTTCCCAAGGTCATGCCGTCGAAGAAGCGTTTCGAATGGCCGCCAACGATTTTCAAGGATCCCATGCCATTTCCATGCATACCGATCTGGAACCCGGCAAACTGTTTCTTGCCCAAAAAGGCAGCGGACAGGCCCTGTTTGTCGGCATATCGGACGATCATTATATGGCGTCATCGGAAGTGTACGGGTTTGTGGAAGAGACGTCAAAATTCATACGGATGAACGGCGATCAAATCATAGAGGGTCGAAACGGCAAAACACAGGGGCAGGTATTTATTCTTGACCAGGAGTCCGGAGGCGATCTGGATGGTATTACGGCCATGTATTATGACGGCACCCCCATTGCGTTCAATGCAGATGATATTCAGGAAACGGAAATCACCTCAAGAGACATCGATCGTCAAAACTATCCCCACTATTTTTTCAAAGAGATTTCCGAAGCACCCGCATCCGTGGAAAAGACCCTGCAGAATCGATGGAAAATCAGTGCGGATCCGCCCCATCATCACGGGATTGTCCTTGATGAGCGGATGATCCCTCATAGACTTCGGTCGGCGTTGGCTGAGGGTAAGATCCGGAGAATTTTTTTCATCGGTCAAGGCACGGCCGGTGTCGCGGCCCTTGCATGTTCCAACATACTCAACACCTATCTTAATAACCCATCCATCCTTATCGGTGCATTGAAGGCTTCGGAACTCAGCGGATTCAATCTCGGAGATCCAGACGATACCAAAAGTATGGCCGATACCCTGATCGTTGCCATCAGCCAATCCGGTACCACCACGGATACCAATCGAACAGTGGAGATGGTTCGCGAGCGGGGGGCTCACACCATTGCCATTGTCAATCGCAGAGATTCAGACATCACATTTAAGGTGGACGGTGTCCTGTATACCAGCAGCGGGCGAGATATTGAAATGTCTGTAGCGTCCACAAAGGCATTCTATTCCCAAATTACAGCAGGTGCCGTTCTCAGCCTGTATATTGCGCGATTGCGGAATCGGATAGATGATACATTTGTTACTGCCGAAGTTAAACAGTTGCTCCAATTGCCCGTACTAATGAGAGAAATCCTTTCTAAAAAGGAACTGATGGAAAAATCGGCCCGGCGACTGGCAGCCAGCAAAACATATTGGGCAGCCGTAGGCTCAGGGCCCAACAAGGCATCGGCCGATGAGATCCGGATCAAACTGAGTGAACTTTGTTACAAAACCATTTCATCCGATTTTGTTGAAGATAAAAAACATATCGATCTTTCCTCCGAACCCCTCATTATCGTCTGTGCTGCGGGTTCAAGGGAGGCTGTGCTCGGAGATATCATCAAGGATACGGCTATTTTCCATGCTCACAAAGCAACGCCGGTGGTTATCGCCAATGAAGGTGAAGATCGATTCGGTCCATATGCAGAAGACGTATTTTACATTCCGGTTGTTGCCGAGCATTTTGCACCCATTCTCAACACGCTTGTCGGGCATATATGGGGGTATTACGCTGCGCTGTCCATCAACGAAGGCTCGCAGCTTTTATACGGATTTCAAAATGAAATTCAACAAACCATCGATGCATTCGTTAGCGAGGGTCTTGATGTTTATGAAGTCATCTTAGAAAAATCATTCCGGGAGAAAATTGCTCGATTTTACGAGCAGTTTAGAAAAAGAAAAACCGAGAAGCATTTTTCAACCGCCATTGCCCAGGCATCCGATATTGCCCTTCTTCTAAAATATCTTTCCGGACGGTTGCCGGTATCCGATTTTGAACTCGATTTCGGCAAAAAGGGAACCGCTCTGAACATGCTGAATACCCTGTTTGAGTATTTGGGAGAGTCCATTAACCGAATGGCCCGACCCATAGATGCCATCAAGCACCAGGCCAAAACGGTTACAGTGGGAACCAGCCGTATCAGTGATCGGGTGGAGGGGATCCTTTATGATGAATTTTTCGATTATCAGTTTCAGGTGTCGCAACTTACCCCAAGCAACGTGATCGTTCTTCGCAATCTGCAGGGTGTCGTATCTAAGATCAATGGGTCCATTCTATACCGCATCAATAAGTTGGATCTTTTGGGGGAGACAACGGAAGAGACGACCATAGAGCTTTCCGATAAACGGGGAAAACTGAAATCGTTAACATCAAGGGTTGAAACGGACAATGAACTGAAGGGAACCAAGCGAATCATCGCCAGAGAGGGCAATGTTTATATCGGGCTCGGAAGAAAAGATGAGCGAAGTATTATTATCATTCCCATTATTTCCGATTCCGCACTGAAGCCGAGTATCATAGAATATTTGCTGTTGTTGAATATTTCATTTAAGGAGCAGGTGTCTCTTCCGATTCGGACCAAGGCGCTTGGTGGAAAATATGAGCGAATCAAGAACATGGTCCAGGAAAACAGTATCGACTGGGATGATCAGTATATCGAGGGGATCGAATTGAAGGAACTGTTTGGGTGGTCGGCTGAGAAAATTGCAGAATCCATCGTCGCTTCGGCTTCCGCATAAATAAAGAATCCGGTTATGCAGAAACCTCAAGTCAAGCGCATCCGGCTTTGAAGATAAACCAATTCGTGGACGTGTGAAACTCGTGTTTAAGGGAGCGTAACACCGAACAGGGCATCGAGATAAACAAAACATCTTGGGAAATAAAATAGTT
>CAYSUA010000033.1:0-2864 GCA_964433795.1 uncultured Desulfobacteraceae bacterium
AACCCTCAAAGCCCCTAAAAATGGGCATTTGGTAGAAATCTTTCCGGAATAGGGGCTAAAAATAATCCTAAAAAAATTGATAAAAAAATTATTTTGTTTTCAGTTTTCATTATTCTTTCTCTAAAACCTCACGCTTTGCTTTCACACAATCATATCAAAAGGCTTATCAAGTACGCTTCACCTCTAATAATATCGGATTGCCATATGGAATCTTTATCTCATTCCAAACAATGTCTTATTTGGTAAGCGCCCTTACTTAATGCTTTATCTCAAACGAAAGGTGGTCACACAGGTCTTGCTGTTATCGAACGTTTCAATGCCCCCTATGGCTGTGCGATTCAACCCCTTAACCCTGAGCATGATTCTGCGGTTTCTGGGTAACCACAGCTCAAAGAAACCGTTTCGCAACGTGGTGATGGTTTCATCAACCAGGATATTTCCATTTTGATCGATAGCGCGTACATCAAACATATGATTTGCCAATTCCCCCTGACAGGAGGACATAAAGTGAGTGGTTCATTTATGTGTCCGGTTTATGTATGGAGCCACAGCGACCATGATCTTATCTTCAGGAAGGGGAATCTTGACGACTTTACCATTGGAGAATTTAAATACCACCTCCCGTGGTGTAACATAACTTTTGACTTCTCTATGAGACCATTTCCATTGGTTGGCTATTGCCATGGCTTGAATCGCATCGACGTTTTTCAATACAGCTTCAACTGAATTCCCTCCGCCTTGCTGGGCATATACCGGAAACACCGAACTTATCCAGAGAAAAAGAATAAAGCGTAGTATAAAAAATTTCATCTGTTCCCTCCTGAATTGAATCGATCCGTAAGCGAATATTGCTTGTCGAATCAAGTGAATGGATCGATTGTAACATTCCAAAGGTATTCTTGACAATTCTCCTTCCTTATTCGTAATCAGACCTTCGGGTTACATAGCCCTCTTTTAAATCCTGTTCTAGAATAACCCGATCCCGTGAAGCCGGTGTCCCATGCCCGCCTCCTCCCGGAGTGGCCAGGTAAACGGTTTCACCGCGTTTCAGCACATATTGCTTCTTGGGATCCGTAAGCTCGTTGTTAATTTTGAGCACACCGACGTCCCCCTCCCGGCCGCCTTCGATACCGAATGCCGGAAAAATCGTTCTTTCTGCTAAAAAAGAGACTGCGATGAGACGGTCAGAACGACTCTCAATTAAAATCTCCTGGCCGAGCCCGCCCCGGAATTTGCCGGACCCGCCGGAATCCGGGCGAAGCTGCTTGTAATGGAACCGGAGGGGTGCAAGTTGTTCGGACAATTCGATGGGAGTTGAGGATACATTGCTCGGCCAGCTTAAACAGGTGGTTCCGTCGCGTCTATAGGTTGCCCCCATACCGCCGTTGTAGAAAAACATGTTCGTATAGGGCTTGCCTTCATCGTTCACACCGGATTGATTCATGCCCCACATGGGTGACCCGCAGGCCGCCATCACCTGTTTCGGAACGACACCGCCCAGGCAGCCGAACACCAGAATCGGTAGGTAATGGCCGATGAGCATACGCGAACCGCCGGCAGTCGGAAAAACCGGATTCACCACACATCCTTCGGGACCCCTGACCGTAATGGGACGGAAGGCGCCTTCATTGTTCGGCAAATCCGGACTGGTGCAGCATTTTACTCCATATACCGTAAAGGCGTATGTATAACACATGCACACATTAATGGCCCGGTCCACCTGGGGATCTGACCCGGTATAATCGATATCGATGGTATCGCCGTCCACTGACAGCGTCATCTCCAGATGAATCGGTTTGTCGATGAGCCCGTCGGTTTTGAGCGAGCTGCGATATACGCCATCCGGCAGGTCGGTAATGGCCTTGCGCATGGCTCGTTCACAACGGCCCTGTATCTCTTCTGCCAGCGGTCTCAGTTCCTCGAAGCCGTAGGATTTCATGAGTTGTAGGACCCGCGCCTCCATCATATCCAGAGCCACAATCTGAGCCCACAAATCCCCGACGGTCGCGTCGGGCGTCCGTACATTTTTTCTCAGCAGTTGGATCAAGGTCTCATTTGTTTTGCCGCGTTCCTGAAGTTTCATGATCGGGATCTGGAAACCCTCTTCGAATACTTCCCGGGGTTCCGGCGAACGAATCTTGCCGCCGATATCCGGTGCATGTGCGGTACTGGCGGCAAACCCGATCAGTCTTCCGTCAAAATAGATGGGTTTGGCAACCGTAATATCCGGTAAATGTCCGGTTCCTTGATGGAGGTCATTGGTAATGAGTACATCATCCGGGGACAGGTTTTCCGGAGGGAATTCATTTATGAAATGTTTGACCGTGGCCGGCAGGGTTCCGATAAAGGACGGGATGCTCCGCGTGGCCTGAACCAATGACTGCCCGAGTTCATCGGTAATCACACAAGAAAAATCGTGGGATTCCCGGACCAGCGTTGAAAAAGAAGTGCGCACCAGTGCGGCAGCCGCCTCGTCGACACATGCAATGAGACGCGTCCAGAGCACCTGCAGGGTTGCCGCATCAAATTGGTTGCTCGATGGAATATCCGGCATAATAGTTCCTGCTGTTTAAGAAACGGTTACAATCAAACTTCCATCCGGTTGAGCCTGACAAACCGAACCCGGGCCGATGATCAGTGTCGATTCTTTCTCTTCGAACACTGCCGGCCCATCGATAATTTCACCCACTGAAATGCGGTATCGATCGTAAACCGGGGTTTCCACATATTCCCCTTTTTCTTCAAAAAAGACGGGACGCTTCTGTTTAAACGCACCACCGGCTGCCTGTTCAACACTGGTAAACTCCACTTTCGAACCGGTCATGGGGGCTGATACCGAAACCCTCAGATTCACCAGTTGAATG
>CAYSUA010000033.1:2874-18820 GCA_964433795.1 uncultured Desulfobacteraceae bacterium
CATCCGGTGGAATCCGCGAGAACAACCGCCGGTAGGTGTCTTCAAAAGAAGTAACGATGGCACCTTTGTCATCGATCGAATAGGGTCCCGGAGGCAGGTGAACGACGACCTCCGATCCCTGTCCCGCATATCGCATGTCCGCAAGGCGACTAATCTCAAGTTGTTGAATGTCTGCGCCGGTCTCAGACAGAACCTTTACGGCGTCTTTTTCCAATTGTTTGTAAAGCGCCTCGAAAGTCTGCCAATCCAATTTTTCGATCCGGCAGACCATGGATATGACTCGATCAATGCGAGCCGGTGCCATAAGCAGCCCGACTGCGGAACCCACACCGGCGGCAGGCGGACAAATCAGTTTTTTTATCGTGAGTTTTTTGGCCATGTTGTATGCGTGGACGGGTCCGGCGCCTCCGGTGGCCAACAAAGCGTAATCATTGATGTCTTTTCCTCTTTCGGAGATATGCACCAATGCTGCGGCCGACATGTTCTCATTGACGATATTGTGAATACCCCAAACCGTATCCTGAACGCTGAGCCCCGTCTGTCCGGACAGCGATTCCAGAGATCTTTTGGCGGCTTCGGCGTCGATATGCATGCCGCCGCCTAAGAAGAAGTCAGGATTCAGGTACCCGAGTATGAGATCGGCATCGGTGACCGTCGGTTGTATGCCTCCTTGACCGTAGCAGGCAGGACCGGGGTCCGCCCCTGAACTCTGCGGCCCCACCTTCAGGAGTCCAAGCTCGTCCACATGGGCGATGGAGCCTCCTCCGGCTCCGATTTCAATCAGTTCGATGGACGATATCTTGATGGGCAATCCACTTCCTTCCATGAATCTTTTTTCCCGGGCCGCCTCAAAAGCGTATGTCACCATCGGCTCCCCATCATCGATAAGGCTCAGTTTCGCTGTGGTTCCCCCCATGTCGAATGCCAGCACGTTCGGGTGGCCGCTTTTCAAACCAAAAAAAGATCCGGCAAGCGTTCCGGCGGCCGGACCCGATTCGAGAAGCTGAACCGGGGAGCGTTTGGCCTCTTCGATATGCGTAAGGCCGCCGTTTGAAAGCATCAAAAAAAAGGCGCCCGTGATATCGATCGCTTCCAGTTCTTGCGATAGAAGGTTTAGATATTCCTGTGCCAGGGGTTTGATGTATGCATTGACCACGGTGGTTGAAGAGCGTTCGTATTCTCGAATTTCCGGAGCCACGTCATATGAGGCGGTGATGGAAAGATCGGGATATTTTTTTGAAATCAGTTCAACCGCACGGTGCTCATGTACGGGGTTGGCATAGGCGTGCAAAAAAATTATGGCAACGGATTGAACGCCCCGGGCGACAAGCTCATCGACTTCCTGCATGAGCGCCGCTTCATCAAGCGGTATCTCGATCGCTCCTTTTTCACTCAGTCTTTCTTTTACTTCTCTTCGCAAATGTCGCGGAACCAATGGGACCGGCATCTGGATGAACAGATCGTAAAGTTCGTATTTTCTCTCCCGCCCGATTTCCAGTATATCTCGAAATCCCCGGGTCGTGATCAGACCGGTTTTTGCCCCTTTGCGTTCGATGAGGGCATTGGTGAACAGGGTGGTGGCATGAACCACCCGGTCAATATTCGACGGGTTTATGGATTCCCGCCGGAGTAGTTGTTTGATCCCTGAAATCACACCGATGGTCGGGTTTTTCGGCGTGGTCAACTCTTTCCAAACGAAGATTCGATCGATGTCGGGGTCGTGAATAACGATATCGGTAAAGGTTCCGCCGATGTCGATTCCGAGTGAAAAACTACTCATGTGAACTTATCCCTTTTCTTTTTCATTCTTCTGTATTCTGGCTCCTGACTCCTGGATGCTATAGGTCGGATCGATCTATACTCTAATCACACGTAAGCATTGGGACCGTCTATCACCATCTCCCCATCCACTTCGACTTTCGGCTCCCACATGAGCAGGTCGTAATGAACCGGTGCTTTCGTATGACCGCCCAGGGTGATATTGGTGCCGATACCTATATGGCAGGTGGAAATCACGCCTTCGTCTTCCAGCATGATGCCGCACATGCGGCATTTCGGATTTAAACCAACCCCGAGCTCAGCGATGTTATAGGCGTTCTGATCACCCTGACTTTCTAAATCCTTTTTCAGAATTTCCGCCTGCTGCCCTCCCTCGATGTTCGTAATGAACCCGTTTTGAACATCTACATAGACCGGTTGATTCAAAACGCCGATCCCGAGGTAGGGAATGCTGGCATCGGCTACGATCTTCCCGTTTGCAGACCCCTCGATGGGAGACACATTGGCTTCCACGGTGGGTACGGTGGAGAACTCCCCCGGTTCAACCAGGCAATAGAGCGCGTTTCCTCTCCTGCCTGTGATATCCATCTCCAAATCGGTTCCGGCCGGTGAAGTAAGTTTAATTTTTTTTCCTTTCGCAAATTTTTGAGCCACCTGTTTACAGACCGGTTTTAATGATTCAAAATCGGCATCCAGCCCGCCGCCCATCATCATCTCCGCTGTAAAGTCGGTCATAACGATAATCCGCGCGTTTCCGGCAGCGGCATCCTTCACCGCCTGGGTATGGGTGATGGAATTGGTGACAGGGGTAAAGACCACATCCGCTTTTTTCATTGCTTCCGCCACCGGTTTGGGAGGTTCCTGTCCGTTCCGCTCCCTGGGCTGAATCACGGCAACGACAGCTTCCGCACCCCGGTCCATTGCCATCCCTGCGATGACTTTAGCCATATCGGTTTTAAACATATCGGTTACCACCAAAACGGTTTCCCCCGGTTTTACTTTGGTGCAGACATCGATCAAAGTTTTCGCGCCTTTAATCATTAACAGGTCTTTCATTTACAAATTCCTCCTAATGCAACCCTGAGCTTTCGAAGAATGTACCACCAATCCTATGCATTTTTACTTTGGGGGGGTAATCCCTTGCGGGCGAATTTTTGGAATGTATGACAATCGGGGGGCGCAACACCTTTTGTAACACCAAAGCTGTATACAACCTCACCCACATATAGATCCCCTTTTGAATCCACCGTAAGCGCGTGCGGCGCAAGGAAATTACCGGGGGCACATCGATCGGCGCTTATCCAGCGCAGTAGTAAATTCCCGGCAGGATCAAAAACACTGATATGGCCCGGCAAATCATGCCGGATCGGTCCATTGACAAACGACTTCTGGCCGACTATCCACCATAGGCTTGACACATAAACCAATCCCTCGCGATCGATGAAAACATCCGTGGGGCGCTGAACGTGTGTCCACTGATCAAGGTACTCGCCGTCCGGGCTGAAAAACTGGATGCGATCGTTCTCACGGTCGGTGACCAATACCTGGCCATTGTCGGCTACGCATATCCCGTGGGGGAGATAGAACTGTCCCGGGCCGGTGCCGGGTTCTCCCCAGGACTGGATCAGTTCTCCGTCTGCCGTGAAGCGGTGGACACGCGCATTCCCATATCCGTCACAGACGTAAAGATCACCATTGGGTGCAACAGCCACATTTGTGGGACGGTTAAAAGGGGGACCCCCGTGAGTAATACTGGTTAATCCTTTCTTGATATCGTAACCGGTATCTGACGCCTCTCCAGGATTCCCGATGATCATTAATTGCTTACCGTCAGGGGTAAATTTGCGAACGGTATGATCCCCGTCATCCACCGTATAGACCGAGTCGTCCGGTCCGATTGTGATTCCATGGGTACGCGGGGTAAAAATGTCCTCACCCCACGATGTAACAAAAGTTCCATCAGGCTCATATACGATAACCCGTGCATCACCACGGGTCATTAAATAGACGCGGTTACGGGAATCTACGGCAACACCGTCTACATCGTCATGCCGGTATCCTGCCGGCAATTGTTCCCACCCCTCAATCACTTCGTAACCAAATCCTCCGAACATAATTCTCCTCCTTTTTGATAATGAATTCGCAAATCCACAAAGCCCAAGTTGCTTACAGGAATAGGCTTTGAAGGTGCTTGACTTTAGCTTTATGCACAATCCCTTAACAAAATCACATTTGCTTCTCCAAACGATGGAGAATAATCCGTGCAGCCTCTTTGGCACTAATACCCGGACGAATCCCGATGGATTCGGCTAACGCATTGACATGGGATACGATGCCCGATTTATAGGTCTCCAGGCCGATTCCGATTCGAGCGGTATTTGCATCTACGGTAGCTCCATAAATATGGTTATACTCCAGCCATGTGAGACGTGAGATGCCGGCATTTTCCTTTCCCACGCCTGCATCGTTGTAGAAAGCCGCTGCCACATGATACTTGACGGCAGGCAGAGAACCCACCCGGCCGCCATGTGAACCGGTCATGATGATATCCATTTGATTCTCTTCGGTGACCATGGAATTTGAATCCATGGCCACAATACGCCGGCCGGCCGGATGCGTATAAACCACCGTTACCTTTTCCTCGACTTCCAGATTCTCGTCAATCGATCGCATTAGCGGTACCGCAGCGCCTGCCATCACCTGGGCGGTTGTTTCTGCAACACTTCCGACTTGTACACCCACGGACCGCGCCAGGGTATTGGCATAGGAAACGATTCCTTTCTCCGTTTCACTCGCGATTCCGATTCTAGCTGTAAAGGCATCCACGGCTGCCGCCGGCACCCCGTATTGATTTAAAATATCCAATCCGGCAACGCCCGCTCTTCCTTTCCCCCCGCCGGCATCATTGAATATAACCCCCTTTATATTCTTTTGTAGGGCGAGGATGGCAGCGGAATACCCGCCGTGTGAACCGCAGATGACCACCTTGCCTGAATCACGAGGACGAACGACGTGAGTGATGGAATCTGCCAGAAGAATCTCTTGGTTAATTTTCTTGAACTCCTTTTTCGCCATTACGAATCCAATCTGAAGATGATCCTGTTGGTTAGAAAGACGTTATCTTTATCCCTGGATTGATCTTAGACTAAGCGTATCGGCAAAATGGCAGGCAGCAAAGTGTTCATCAGCTATATCTCGGTACTCCGGTATTTCGTTTTCGCAAATATCCCTTGAATAGTTACATCGGGGATGAAAATAGCATCCGGAGGGAGGATTTAGCGGGCTGGGCACATCCCCTTCCAATAGGATTTGGTCGACTTTATATCGAGGGTCCGGGACCGGAACGGCCGACATGAGTGCTTCGGTATAAGGATGCTTCGGATTGAGAAACAATTCTTTGGTCTCTGCCAGTTCAACGATCTTACCGAGATACATCACCGCCACACGGTCGCTGATATACTTGATTACGGATAGATCGTGGGCTATGAATAGATAGGTCAGGCCGAATTGCTCCTGAAGATCTTGCAGGAGATTAATCACCTGGGCCTGAATCGAAACATCCAAAGCAGAAACCGGCTCATCGGCAACCACAAGTTGCGGCTCCAGTGCGAGCGCTCTTGCAATCCCGATCCTCTGGCGCTGCCCACCGGAAAATTGGTGCGGGAAACGTCTCATTTGCTCCGGACTCAAACCCACGGCATCAAGCAGATACTTTATCCGGTCTTCATACTCCGATCCCTGGGCAACCTTATGAACCCGCAGCGGTTCACCTATAATTGAAGCCACCGTCATTCTTGGTTCCAGAGAAGAATACGGATCCTGAAAAATAATCTGCATATCCTGCCGAAGCGTTTTCATCTCATCCGGAGGTGCCGAAGCGACATTGACATCCTTATGGGATTGACCGGGGTCCGCCAGCTTTTTACTGCGGAAACGAATTTCACCTGAAGTCGGTTCAATAAGCCGCAGGATTGTTCTTCCGGTAGTGGTTTTCCCGCAACCGCTTTCTCCTACCAGCCCAAGAGTCTCTCCCTCTTTGATAAATAGATCGATGTCGTCCACAGCTTTGACATCTCCCACCAGACGCTTGAATAGACCCTTTCGAACAGGAAAATACTTTTTCAAGCCCTTCACATCAAGCAGTCGGTTATCCTCTATCATGTTCTATGCTCCCCTCTCATCTTCATGCGTATGCAGCCAGCAGGCTGCATAATGTTCCGGAGCCACCTCAGTTAGCGGTGGGGTTAAACGAGTGCATTGCTCCATCTTTTCCGGGCATCTGGACTCAAAGCCGCATCCCTCTCCGGCCTGCAAAATATCAGGAACGACACCTTCAATAGGTATGAGCCGCTGCTCCTTTGTTGTGGTTAACGACGGTATGGAATTCATCAATCCTATGGTGTACGGATGTTTTGGTTTTAAGAAGATATCATCGACGGATGCCTTTTCAACAATACGGCCCAGGTACATCACCACCACATCATCCGCCATATGTGCAATGACACCGAGATCATGGGTAATAAACATGATGGCCGCCTTGAACTCCGTTCGAAGTGTGTTCATCAGGTTCAGCACTTGAGCCTGAATCGTTACGTCGAGAGCGGTTGTCGGTTCATCAGCGACCAACAGTGAAGGATTGCAGGAAAGCGCCATGGCGATCATGGCACGCTGGCGCATGCCCCCTGAAAGTTGATAAGGATATTCTTTTATCCGCAATTCCGGAGAAGAAATACCGACAGCTCCTAACATATCTACCGCCTTATCCCTGGCATCATTACGACTCAAACCCTGATGAAGCATGATCGATTCCATGATCTGGTTTCCGATGGTATATACCGGATTCAGAGAAGTCATGGGTTCCTGGAAGATCATGGCAATTTCATTACCGCGGATGGATCGGATTTCCGGTCCCGTGGGGTCCAGCTTTGTCAGGTCGACCATCGTGCCGTTTCTGTGAAAGAGTATTTCTCCACCAACAATTTTACCAGGATAAAGGATTAACCGCATAATAGACAAAGCCGTCACCGATTTACCGCAACCGCTTTCTCCAACAACACCAAGCGTCTTTTCCCGCTCAATGGTGAAGTCCACTCCGTTTACGGCGCGAACCACTCCCGCGTCCGTGTAAAAGTTCGTTTTAAGATCCTTGACTTCAATTAATGATGGCATCGTTTCTATTTCCTGATAGTTACTTTCGTGGATTCAGGTGCCATGTGTTCTCCCCGAAACCTGACCCCTGTCGAAGATCCCGTCTGAAGCGAAGCGGAAGCGGGAAACACTGAAACCTTTATACTACGTATGTTCTACAAATTCTCCATAGGAATACATCTATCCGTAACATCTCAGTTGGTTTCTTTACTCACACTTATTGCTTCCAGTACTTGTTTATAATCCTCGGGTGTCTCTCCAGAAAAATATTCGTTAAGGCCGAGCCGTTCGATTCTTATAAAATTTTCCAATGTCGCCTTTGACATGATCGAGTCAACGCCGAGACTGTTCAATGTTTTAATCACATCCTCCATTTCATGGATTCTGCGAGCGGAATGAATCGCCGTTTTGCCGAGCAGTACGTTAGCGCGCTTTTCAAAGGTCGTACTGTCCATGCTTTTCGCCAGATTTTCCATGGTCAGATCAACGATCTTATATTCTTGAGCGGCTGTAAATACTTCCATTAACAATGCTTCAACGCCTTTTGTAAATACGCTTCGGACCATTTTTATTGCAGACGCCTGCCCCGGTGCGTCACCCACGATTCTTATGTTCATACCGTACGGGGACATCAAATTCTCGAAACGCTCGGCTCCCGGACCACTCACGAACATGGGTACTTTGTGGCGATTGCTTTTAACGTCGGCCATCATTGCCACATCGACAAATATACAATCGGTTTTCTTTAATATATTAGAGACTGCAATGATGGTATCCGGGCAGGCTGCATTGACATCCACGAAAATGTCATTTCCGATGAGAAACGGTGCGGCGGCGTTCGCGACATTAACGGCCTCCGATGCAGAAGTAGCGGAAATCACCATATTGGATACTTCCAGTACTTTCTCAACAGAGGGAAGAAGTTCGATCTCCGCTGTTTTTGCACGTTCCGTAATTATCTTCGACTGTGGGGGTTGCTGATATGCTTTGTCATATGCCGTGATATGCTCAAAACCATCTGACTTGAGGCCCATGGTAATTCCAAAGGCCGCTTCTCCAAACCCGACAAAACCCAAAAATTTCTTATCCAACATGGTTTTTCACCGCTCCATTCATCTCTCGTTAGGCTTGAAGTTTCGGATCTAGGGAGTCGCGCAGTCCATCTCCGATCAAGTTGAATCCCAGGATGGCAAGCATGATGAACAACCCGGCAAATATCACCTGCCAGGGGGTATAGAGCATGCTCTCAACACCGTCTCTCAACATTCGCCCCCAGCTTGGTGTCGGCGGTTGCGTGCCAAGTCCGAGAAAACTGAGTGAAGCCTCGATACGAATCGCCGTAGCAATCCACAGGGTCCCCATAACAATGATTTCGCTGACTAAACTCGGCAAGATATGAAAAATCATGATACGAAATCCTGAGCAACCGATAGCGCGACTGGCCTCAATGGAGTCTCTTTCCTTTATGGCAAGGGTGGAACTTCGAGACAACCGGATAAACCTCGGAAACAATGCAATAGAAATAGCGATAATTATTTTGGATATGCCCGAACCGATTGAGACGACCACGAGTATTCCCAGCAGTAGAGAGGGAAACGACAGCAGAAGATCCGCCACTCTCATGATGACACTCTCAACTAATCCTCTTGAATAGCCGGCAATGATACCTAACAATCCGCCGAAAATACCGGCAATAAGTACCGGAGTGATACCCACCAGGATAGCGATTCGGGTTCCGAATATGAGCCGGCTCAGAATGTCTCGCCCATACACATCCGCTCCTAATGGATACTCTACGCCCGGAGGGGCATATTGATCTTTTCTATTCTGTTTAGTCGGATCAGAAGGTGCCAGAACATTTGCAAATATCGCGGTCAATAAAAGAGCTGTGATGAGAATAAGGCCGATAATTGCGGTTTGGCTTTTCTTAAAGACTTGAAGGGCTTTGGTTCTTCTTTCAGACTGAATCATACATACCTCATTCAATCAAATTTTACCTGCGGATTGATGAACGCGTAAGACAAATCCGTCAGCAAATTTATTAACGCCACGCTGCATGAAAACACGATCAAACTGGATTGGATAACCGGATAATCACGGTTATTCACTGCCGATATCAACAATCTGCCCAAACCGGGCCTGCTGAATACCATTTCCGTCAGGACCGCTGTACCCAAAATAACACCCATATACACACCGATAATCGTCACTACCGGCAACAGCGCATTTCTCAATGCATGTTTGTATACGACAATTGACTCTTTGAGGCCCTTGCTGCGGGCGGTCCTTATATAATCTTCATTCAGAACATCGAGCATGGTCGATCTGGAAACCCTCATAACCAGTGCGGCATTAACTATCCCTAAGCTAAACGCGGGCAGGACAAGGTGTTTAAATACGTCCATCGGATCGCCCCATTCACCGGCGCCTGTAGTTGGGAAAATGCGAAACTTTAAAGAGAAAGCCAGAAGCAGGAGCACACCCAGGTAATAACCGGGTGTTGAAATGCCCAAAAGCGAAAAAATCCTCCCGATATTATCACTGAATCTATTTCGCCTTAGTGCGCACATAACCCCTGTGGGGATACCGATAAGGCATGCGACAATGATGCTCGCCCCTGCAAGCACCACGGAATAAGGAAATACCTGCATGATCATTTTAGCCACCGATTCATCGGTAATGATAGAGTTTCCCAGATCCCCTCGAATGAGACCTCCCAGGAATGAAAAATATTGCACGTAAAGCGGCCGGTTAAGTCCCATTTCTTCGCGCAGGGCCTTTAAGGACTGTGCTGACGCATTGTCTCCCAGTACTGCCATCGCCGGATCGGCAGGGAGCGTCCGTAACGCGAAAAAGATAATGGTAATGATGGCAAACAACAATGGTATGGTTTGAAAGATTCTTCGAATTATGTACCCGAGCATCCTTTTAGCCTTTCAATATTAGCAATAGGAATATATCTACTTTTCTTCGCCTTCGCCAAAATACCCTACAGCTTGTCAGAGCGAAGCGTAGATCCCGCTTGCGGGGCTGCAGGGATGATCAGTCTTCGCCACAGGCTTCGACCCGATAAAATGGCGGGGCGAACCGCGGCGACCTGTCGGGGCATAGCCTTGGCGAAGCCTGAAGCTCTTCAGAGCGAAGCCGGGTTGGCTACGACGTAATTCCGCTTTGATTTGGACTGGTGGAATGATGGAATATCTTTAAACCCATTATTCCATCACTCCATTATTCCAGTGTTCCAATAGGGGCGGAAGCCCTCTGTCTTTTCATTAATGTTTTAAGATTGCTGTTTTTTCAGTCAATTCATAGCCGTACACCATGGTGCTTTTGGGTTCATAACCCAGCTTAGTCCATTTCTGCCGTGCCAGCGGCCTGCGGTCCCTGCCCATGACAAGACAAGGAGAATCCTCAAACAGCTGCATTTGAATTTGTTTGATTATGGCGCCATATTCTTCCAGAGTCGTCGCTTTCTCTGCCGCCTCGATGAGTGCATCAACGTTGTTGTCTTTGATATCACCATCTCCGTCAGCATCGACTTCTCCGTAATGTGAAAAATTGGTGACGGCAGTCTTTTTTAAGACAATAGAGTCGGAATGAAACCATTGACGCAAATAAACGGTAGCCGAAGGCCGGGATGCATTATACCAGACCATGGCATTCACATCGTCTCGGATCCGCTTGTGCATGCCGGAATGGTCAACGACACTGATATTAAATGTTACCCCGATTGCTTTGAGTTGGTCCTGGTAGACTTCCACCCCCGGTACTTCATCGGATCTGGGACTGGCGATAATGGTTCCCATGTCGAACCCGTTGGGATAACCTGCCTCTGCCAAGAGTTTTTTTGCTTTTTGAGGATCGCAATTGTAGATGTATTTCTCAGGTATTTGGTCGTCAGGAATATATCCGACAAGATTTGGGGGGATATTAGAATGATAGGATTCGTGATTAACGCCCCACAATTCATCCAACCCCTCTTTGCATAGCGCGTAAGCCAAAGCTTTCCTGACCGCTTTCTTTTCAAGGGGCGGTCTTGTCATATTAAAGCACAAATATTCATGCTGGCCGATTCTAATTCCATCGATGATTATACCTGCTTTCTTGAGCCGTTCGGTCCATTCCACTTGAAACGGGCCTTCGGTCATATCAATTTCGCCGCTTTCCATAGCGATTGTTCGACTCGCTATCGGACGCATGAATCGATAGATTACTTTCTCCAAAATCGGCTTCCCTTTCCAATGTTCTTCATGTCTCACTAGGACATACTTGTCGCCCGAGGAAAATGAATGCGCTTGAAACGGGCCCGTTCCAACCGGATAGGTGGCAAACTTTTTACCCAGATCTTCTACCGCCTTTTTGCTTACGATATGGCCGCCGTGATAGTCGACAAGTTTTTGGAGAAAAAAGGGATCGGAGTGTTTTAACGTGAATTTCACCGTGTATTTATCCGGTGTCTCAATTTTTTCTATATGTTTGTACTCTCCACCCCATGGCATATCTTTCTGCCGCTCATAACTGAATTTTACATCTTCAGAGGTAAATTCACCGTATCCTTTGTGGAATTTTACGCCTTTTCTCAGATAGAAGGTCCAGATCTTGTTGTCGGAAGAAGAATCCCATTTCACTGCCAGGTCCGGTTCGATTCCGTCGATATTGCCCATATCTCCGACCGGATACCGCACCAGGCTGTTGAACATGCCTTGGAGCATGTTAAGATAACCGACGTTTACGATGTGCGGATCCAAAGTCCCGAGATCTCCATAACTGATTCCATATGTCAGGACCTGTTTTTTTGCCAATTCTTCTGCTGAAACGGTATTAAACCCGATCAACAAGGTTGCTAAAACCAATGCAACGCTCACAAAACCGACTGTTATTATCCTTTTCATCTTTCCCTCCTTTTTTTAGTTAACTCCAAATAAAGTTAATCTAATGGTTTCTGAATAATGGCTTCTCGCTACATGGGACACCTCCTTCTTTTTGAGATAATGAATTCACGTGAGATTTTAACGGAGATTCGATTGTTTCGTTTAATGGTTCGACCAGTATTACAACTTTTCAAATCCTGTCAAGATTAAAATTTACCCGGTGAAAGCACCTCCAATCCGAACCGCCTTTTTCTAAAATTACCTAACCATTCCGCTGACTTAACTGACTTCGATGATATATTATTTTGACTTTGAGCCCAAAGGCCTTGTTTGAAACACAAGATGGCTATAAAATGAACGTAAAGACGAAAACATACGGGAAGGATGGACATATGGATTTTGAATTATCCCGGGAACACAAACAGTTGCAGCAGTCGGTAAAAAACCTGGTGGAACAGGCCATACTCCCGACAATTATGAAATACGAAGAAAAAAGCATCTTTCCTTTAGAAATATTCAGAGAAATCGGGCAAGCGGGTTTCCTGAAAACCCATATTCCAACGAAATATGGCGGATCGGGGCTGGGTACGATGGCGTTTTGCCTGGTATGCGAAGAACTGGGAAAAGCCGGCGCCGGAATGGTTCATAACGGACACTTTCAGACACAGAAAATGCTCATCGAATACGGTACCGAAACGCAAAAGGAAAAATACCTGGATAAATTGCTTAACGGCAAATACCTCGCAGCTACGGCAATTACCGAGCCAACCGTGGGATCGAGCTTTAAAAATATGCAAACCCAAGTGAAAAAACAGGGCGATGACTTTGTACTGAATGGAGTGAAGACCTTGATAAACGATGCTGCCGAGGCGGACATCATGAACGTTTTTGCCAGAGGAGAGGAGGGAATCAGCGTCTTTCTCGTTGAGAAAAAAACACCGGGGCTTAGGATGTTGAAAAAAATGGATCCCATCGGCTTGAGAAGCTCACCGGTATATGAATTCGAACTGAAGGATTGTAGAGTCAATGCCGATCATCTCATCGGCAATATCGGCCAAGGGTTTCAGACCTTCTTTTCGGCCTTTAATTTCAGTCGCTTGGGAAACGCGAGTGCTGCGTTGGGAATCGCCCAGTCAGCCTTTGAAAAGACGGTAAGCTACTTGAAGGAAAGAGAAGTCGGCGACCGCATAGCGGCAGAATTCCAGGGATTGCGCTGGTTGTTGGCGGAGCTGAGCACCCAACTTGAAGCCGCCCGATTGACACGTAACCGTGCAGCTGTGATGGAAGAACAGAAACAGGATATCAGCCTCGCATCGTCCCAGACAAAGCTCTTTTGCGTCCAAGTTGCCGAGCGGGTGGTTGCAGATTGCATACAGGCCACCGGCCGCTATGGTTGTTTACGGGACAATCTGTTCAATCTATACCTTCGCGATGTCAAAGCACTGGGAATTGCCGGAGGTTCTCTGGAAATCATGAAGAACAATATTGCCAGGCATTTGGTAGGAGGGAAATAAAAACACCTGAAACCAAGAAAATGAACAATGAACGATGAAGTTGGGCGCTGATAACATGGGACCTTATTAATTATGGAATCACTCGGTGACTTGCTGACGCGAAAGGCAAAAAAGAATAAAGGGAAGCCGTATCTATATTTTCAAGATGAAGTGGTGAGCTATGAGGCCATAAACGGTTGCGCCAACCAAATGGCAAATGCTTTTTCGGCATTGGGAATAAGCAAGGGTGACCATGTAACCGTAATGCTGCCGAATTGCCCGGAATATTTGTATTGCTGGTTTGGACTGGCGAAGATAGGGGCTGTGATTGTTACCATCAACACCCAGATCAAAGAGGATAGTCTCAAATATCTGATTGAAGCCTCCGACAGTAAATTGGTGGCCATCAGTCCCGATTTCCTCCCCCAATACGAAGCGATAAAACAGAAAATCAAAGGGGTGGACATGGTGGTTATGACGGATGAGCTTTTCAGGAAATCATCCATTTCTCCCCTCTCCGACATACCAGCGATTGAAGATATCGAGCCGCTGATCATCAGCTTCACCTCCGGAACCACCGGCTTGCCCAAGTTGGTGAGAAACTCGCACCGGGCGTATATCACGGCAGCCCGGGATTTGGCCTCGTGTTATCTTGAAATTTCCGAAGAAGACAGAATATATTCTCCCCTCCCCCTTTACCATGCCAACCCGCAGGTTTACTGCGTATTAACCGCCCTTGCAGCCGATGCAAGCATTGTCGTGGCGCCCCGGTTCAGCGCTTCGCGGTTCTGGGATGATGTTCGAAAATATAACGCCACTGCCTTTAGTTATGTGGGTGCGATTCTTCCCATCCTTCTGGCACAACCCGAGCGTCCCGATGACATAGATGTCCCGGCCACAAAGTGTGTCGGCGGCGGGGCGCCAAAAGAAGTGTATGAAGCCGTTACCCGGCGATTCGGTGTGGAGGTGCATGAGCTTTATGGAATGAGTGAAACCGGTACATTCAATACCATAAACAGACCGGGCAAGGGAAAGGCTGGATCTGTCGGCCAGGTGCGCGAGGGGTTCGATGTCAGAATCTTTGATGACAAAGACAACGAGCTTTGCCCGGGCGAAGTTGGAGAAATTGTCATCCGACCGACAAAACCGTATATAATGTTTGACGGCTACCATAAATCTCCGGAAGAAACGGTTGAGAGCTCCTCAAACTGGTGGTTTCACACGGGGGATTTCGGGAAAGTGGATGAAGAAGGCTATTATTACTTCTGTGGCCGCAAGAAAGAGAGCATCAGGCGGGGCGGCGAAAACATATCCTCCTATGACATTGAAAACGCGATCAATGCTCATCCCTCTGTTGCCGAAAGCGCGGCTTTCGGTATCGCCGACCCCGTCATGGAGGAAGAGATAGGCGTCGCCGTTGTTTTAAAACCTTCCCTGACTTTAAGCCAAAAGGAGATTGTGGCCTGGTGCGAACCGAGGCTGCCGAAATTCTTAATCCCCCGCTATATTGAGTTTATGGAAAAACTCCCAAAGTCGGCTTCGGAGAAAGTGCAAAAGGGTGTGCTCAAAGAACGCGGGCTGACCCCTGCCACGTGGGACAGGCAAAAACCGTCGGAAAACTTAAATTAAACCCCTGGTGTGCTTCCTGTAAAACCAAATCCTGTATTGGCCGTTAAATCTCGATTTTTACAATTTAAGATAGTCGGCCATTAAATGAACAGATGCCCGTCGGTTTCATTGAAGCGCCTGCTCGTACTGGCGCCAAACGGATATCTTCGAATTTTGACATATAATCAAAAAGTTTTGAAAAAAAGATTGGCTTGGATTTCTTGATGATTCGCGCTATGAAGTGTTTTTTAAAAACAACTGAAGAGGTGTATCCTTATTATGTTTAAAACCATACTCTGGGATAATGACGGTGTTTTGGTGGATACCGAGAAATTCTACTATTTGGCGAATAAAAAACTTCTGGCCCGATTCCAGGTAGATCTTACGGAAGAACTATTTCGGGATTTATACTTAACCCAGTCAATAGGAGCATGGCACCTGATCCCTAAAATCGATTCGAAACCCATTGATACTTCCGAATTAAAAAATGAGCGAAACGCCGTCTATCTTAAACTGCTTGAAACAGAAAATTTCAAAATCGATGGTGTCGAAAAAACCCTTGAAGCCCTGAAAAAAAAATATACCATGGGAATCGTCACCAGTTCCCGGCGGGAGCATTTCGAGATGATCCACAGCCGGACAAATTATCTCCGGTTTTTCGATCTGGTCTTGACCAATGGGGATTATAATAAATCGAAACCCGATCCGGAGCCTTATCTCAAGGCTTTGGAGTTGCTGGAAACAGATCCAAAAGATGGGCTGGTTATCGAAGATTCGGAACGGGGAATGATTGCCGCCAAACGGGCCGGAATGACCTGCTGGGTTATTCCCAACCACCTTTCGTCACATGGAGATTTCTCAAGGGCCGACAAGATCCTGTCCAGTATCGGAGAAGTGGCGGAGCTGCTGTTGGATGATGATTATAAAAACGATCACCTCTAATAGGGTATTTGGTCTCTCACAGAGCTCACGGAGTTCCCAGGGTCTATTTAATCTGAATTCCTGACCCTGGTTAAATAAGCTTCGCATTTAACTGGGCAGGGAGGG
>CAYSUA010000034.1:0-18800 GCA_964433795.1 uncultured Desulfobacteraceae bacterium
CATTCAGCGTCAATTCCACGCCCCTGGCATCACCCATTAAAAGATTAAATCCGAGCGATGCCTCAAGTTCCAAGTGATCACCAGTATTCAATTGATATTCTTTTGAATCTTGACCGTCAATTTGGACTTTTAGCCACGTCTCTTTTACAGCGACAACCTTCAATAAAAGCTTGTGGGTTAAACTCTTCGGATCGGTTTCCGGTTCAGGGTTGCTGATTTTCTTTGCTACAGGAGCCTTTTGCGGTTCGGAACTTTTCAAAGGTGTTTCATGTCGGGAGTTCATTGTGTGAAACTGAAAACCGTTAAAAAAGTACAAGGACAGGGCGATGATGCACCCTAGAAGGCTGAAGGCCAAAAGGAATCGAGGCCAAAACCTGGCGCCGGATTTAAATAGATCGTCTTCGCGCTTCACGGCTGCTTGATGCGCTTGATAGTCTGACAAATATCGATGAATGGCTGCATCCCCGTCAGCACCAATCGCTTTGGCATAAGCGCGCAGAAAACCCTTCATAAAAACTTCTGCCGGCAGTTTGTCGATATCTTCATTTTCAATTAAAAGAAGCGTATTCAATCCGATCCGTGTTTCTTGAGCAACCGTTTGTAACGAAATCCCTTTTTCAACCCTCACACTTTTGAGATATCTCCCGAAAGAAAACGATTGCTGATTATCTGTCTGATGGGTGCTCATAAAAAAACCGTTAATATAAAAGTTTTTTAAAAATAATTCGGATCATCAAATATGTTACTTTATAACCTTAATATGGGATCTTTTTCTCAACCCCTGAAGCCATTTTTCAAATTCACGGTCTACGATCTCTTTATACAGTGTTTCCCGAATTTCGCCGGAAGCTTCCTCAAGCGTTCTTCCTTTGTCGTTTAAAATATTTTCCACATAGAAGATTTGAAACCCCTGATCCGTATCGAGTATCGATGTATATTCCCCCTTTTTGATATTTTGCAGCGCGGATTGAATCTGAGGAGAAAGAGACCCCGCATTAAATGTTCCCAAATTTCCACCTTCCTTAGCTATCGGTGACTGGGAGTACTCTCTGGCCAAGGATTCAAAGGAAGCACCGGCCTTCAATTTCACCACAACGGTCTCCATCTTCTTGTGAATCTCATTTTTTTCAATGGTGCCTGCCAAAGCGGGAACATTCATTATAATATTCCTGAGATGATATTTCTTCTCGCCGGCATAGGCCTCGGCATGACTGTCGAAGTATGTCTTAATATCATCTTGAGTAATTATGATCTTAGATTTTACCTCCTTGTTGACCAGTTTGGATCTCATAACTTGTTCTTTCATCCGGGTTCGGTAGCCGTCTATGGTAAAACCCTGTTGTTTCAATGCCACCCGGAATTCTTCATCCGTATAAAACCTGGCTTCTTTTATGCGTTCAATCATCGCATCGATTTCCATCTCACCGACGTTGATGTTTGCCCGTTTGACTTCCTGTTTCGTCAGTGTTTCGTCAATGAGTTGGTTCAGCACTTGTTCTCGAACGGAATATAGCAGCTTTCGCTCTTTGTCGGCAGTGTATCCACCCGATTTTATCTTGGCAGCAAAAGGGATCATTGCGGTATTGAGTTCAGAAAGTGTAATAATATCATTGTTTACCACTGCTACTATCCGCTCAACCAGATGAGCCCCGACAGCAAGGGGGGGAAGGGTGCACAAGGCAACCGTAATACATGTGATGCAAAATAATATTCTATTAATTCTCATATCTTACCCGTCCAGCCCTTCATGGGGTCAATTTTCCATTTCGGCTTTCAATGTTTATGAACCGACAACACTTTCCCACTGTTCAGTATTAATTTGAATGGAATATCGATCATGAAGTTTTTTTATCCATGCACGATATGCATCTTCCGCTTTTTTTCTCCGCAACTGCTCTACAATGAGTGCATTGATATTTTCGGTATCCTTCTCTGTTTGGGGTTTTAATCGATAATGTGTCTCATAATAGGAAAGAATATCCCCGGCGGTGATGGATACATGATCTTTCAATTCTTTTTCCACAACCTTTTCCATGAGTAACCGGATTTTTAATCTCTTCTTCCACGTTTCGTATGACACGGCATATTCAAGTAGGGTTTCATCGAATACGCCGTCCGGATAATCTTTTTTGATTCTTGACACTGCCGCATCGATCTCCGATTCGGTAACGAAAATACCGAGTTCACCGGCCCTTTCCAGGAGAATCAGTTCTTCGGTTAACTGGTTGAGCAGTCTCGACTGGGCTGCGTTAAACGCTGACGGATTTTGCATCTCATTATGCGGATAGGCGCTTTTTGCAATTTCAAACGCGGTTTTGAAATCGAGTGTCGTTAATACATGCTCCCCCACCCGGATCAGATAATTATTCTCGTTTTCCGGACTCGATCCGGTACAGCCCCATCCCATCAGGATCGACACTCCGAAACAACAGAGAACACTTATTTTCCAGCAACGGTTTTTCATCCCAACTCAAAATAAACGAATCAATATATATTGAAAATCATATAAGTGGATAATTATATTATATTTTCAGCGACTGCCGCCATCAGGCGTTAACACGTTGTGCAATTTCTTTCAAGATGTTTTTGGCTTCCTTCAATTGCCCGTTTGTCCTTTTTCCAACGAGCTTTGCCATGAGAACATGATCCGGTGTCAAACCGTATCGATTCGGATCGGATTGGATCAATTCCACGACACCGTTCGGGTTGTTTTGATGGCTGGCGGATAGCTCTAAACGGAGTTGGCCGGCTGCTATGTCGAACCTTCGGACCCCGCATTTTTTGGATAAGACTCTCAGCATGATTTTAAGCAGGAGGTTTTTCGTTTCCACCGGCAACGGCCCGAAGCGATCGGCCAATTCAACCTTAAGACTCGAAATCTCTTTGTTGTCCGACATTCTAGCCAGGCGTCGATAGGTGGATAAACGTTGATCAATGTCCGGGATGTAGGATTCGGGAATAAAAGCAGACAGCGGAATATGGATTTCAGGCTCCAGCGGTTCAGCCAAGGGCTCTCCTTTCATCCGGGTTACCGCTTCCTCCATGAGTTGAAGAAACATGTCGTAACCGACGGCAGCGATATGCCCGGATTGATCGGATCCCAAAATAGTTCCGCCCCCTCTAATCTTCAAATCACTCATGGCGATCTGAAAGCCTGATCCAAGGTCACTGTGTTCCATCAAAACCCTTAGGCGTTTTTGGGCATCGATTCCCAAAGCGCTGTTGCGCGGTATAAAAAGATATGCATATGCCTGTTCATCGGCGCGCCCTACCCGCCCTCTAAGCTGGTAAATTTGAGCCAATCCGAATCTGTCTGCTCGATTCACGAGGATGGTGTTGGCTGAAGGGATATCCAGGCCCGATTCTATAATTGTCGTGCAAACAAGCATATCACTCTCTTGTTGAAAAAAACGGATCATCACCCTTTCCAGTTCGGTCTCCTTCATGCGGCCATGTGCCACATCCAACCTGACTTCCGGCACCAGTTTTTGCAGGTGGGTTGCCATGGCATATATGGTATGAATGTTATTATGGACGAAGAAAATCTGCCCTTTACGTTCCATTTCCTTTCGAATCGCCTCGGCAATTACCGCATCATCAAATTCCGTAACGTATGTTAATATGGGATGACGGTGCTCCGGCGGGGTTGAAATGACACTGATGTCTCTAATCCCCAGCAGAGACAGGTGAAGGGTTCGAGGAATCGGCGTTGCGGTAAGCGTCAGAACATCGACCATGCTGCGGAGTTGTTTGATTTTTTCCTTATGCCGCACCCCGAACCGCTGCTCTTCATCGATGATGAGCAGGCCGAGATCCTTGAATGTCACATCCTTTTGAAAAATTCTGTGGGTTCCGATGACGATATCGATCTTACCGGCTTTGAGATCATTTACAATTTCCCGTTGGACCCGCGGAGATCGGAACCGACTCAGACATGCAATGGTGACCGGATAATCCTTAAATCGATCCGTAAAGGTCCGGAGATGCTGTTCCGCAAGCACCGTTGTGGGAACCAGCAGGGCTGCCTGCTTTCCATTATAAATGGTCATAAATGATGCACGCAATGCCACTTCTGTTTTGCCGTAGCCCACATCCCCGCATATGAGTCTATCCATAGGGGTCGGGGTTTCCATGTCGCTGAGCACATCATCTATGGCTTTGATTTGATCTTCGGTTTCTTCATAGGGAAAAGCCGCCTCAAAATCGTGAAAATAACTGTCCGGTTTTCCCAACGCAAATCCGGTGCGGACCTTTCTGCCCGCATAGAGGTTTAAGAGTTCTCCGGCGATCTTTTCTGCCGATCGTTTCACCCGTTTTTTAACTTTATCCCATGCTTTCCCCCCCATTTTGTCAAGAACCGGTGTCAGGCCGTCCACTCCGATATATTTCTGAATCACATTCATACGGTCGATGGGAAGATAAAGCTTGTCATCCCCTTTATATAGGATCAATAAATAGTCATTGGTGACACCATCGAGATCGAGTTTAATCAACCCCTGGTATTGTCCGATTCCATGCTCCAGGTGGACCACGAGATCCCCCTTTTTCAGTTCATCCAATGAAAGGAGATCGGTTCGAACATGCTTTCGGGCACTTCTTTTCTGGCGAAGTTTCTTACCGAAAATCTCATCTTCCGTGATGACGGCAATCGATTCTACCCCCCAGACAAATCCCGTGCTGATTCGGCCCAGACAGACGGTCAGGATCTCGTGATTCGGGGCATCGGTATTAAACCCGCGAGCGATTCGGGTCCGCACACCGTATGGTTTTACCAAATCCATGAATCGATCCGCCTGCAGTTTGGTTCGACACACCGTAATGATACGGTTTCCTTGATCCCTATTTTTTGAAATCCAGTTGATTACAGGTGAAAAAATATTCATTTGGTGGTGTTGCTGCTTCAGTTCGGACCTAACCGCGGTGTTATCCTCTATGGAGAAGTCAAGGTGAAGGCCGGAATCGTTTTTTGATGGGTCGGATACGGGAATGTTGAAGTATTTGATGGTGAGCGGTTTCCGATCCTCAAGCATAATTTTTGCCGCATCCCATTCCAGAAAGATCGAGCTGGGTTCCACACATAACCGCCCATCCTCGCAAGCGGTAAGATAATTCTGCTCTATCCGCTCTTTATTATCTTCAGCTGCCTCATGGATTTGTTCCGGTTCAATCATTACAAAGAGGGTATGATCCGGAATGTAATTAAAAAATGTATCCAGTTGCGGATACATCATGGGAATCAGGCTTTCTATTCCCGGAAACATCCCTTCATTTTTGATGCGCTGTATGAGATTTCGCGTTTTAGTAACCGGCATATCCATCATGGCAGCGTGTTGTCTGATCTGCCGAAGGAATGAATTCCGGTTGTCTGGCGCCAGAACGGCTTCTTTTGCCGGTAAAATGACGGCTTCCTGGATCCGCCTTACCGTTCGTTGGGTTTCCGGCGAAAAAAACCTCAGCGAATCGACTGTTTCCCCAAAAAATTCGATGCGAAGCGGTTCAAGATATAGGGGTGAAAATACATCGACAATTCCTCCTCTAACACAAAATTCTCCTGGTTCCTCAACGATCAACGTCTGGCCATATCCCCCCCATACCAATTTTTCCACGAGTCGATCCCGGTCAACATCTTCCCCCTCAATAAGGAGTTCGGCGTAATCGGAAATTTCTGTTTTCGGGATTATTTTCTGGAGCAACGCATCGATGGTGGTGACCACCAAGGGGGGGGTCTCGCTTACCATTAGCCCATAAAGTGCACGAATTCGACTGGCTGCGGTTTCTTTATGGTAAGATAGGTGTTTGAACGGCAGCATGTTATAGGGAGGAAAATAGTGAGCCGATTCATTCGAATTATCGGAAAAGAAATTCAGATCTTCCAGAAACAGTTCGGCCGCTTTCGGTGTCGGTACCACAACGATCATTGGCTGTTGCAATTGAGAATGAAGGGTTGCTACCAAATACGCACGTTCCGAACCGGACAATCCCGAGCAATCGATTCCTGAAGAGCGATTCGGGATTTGGTCGATGAGCGCCTGTACCAAATATTTCTCTTGATTTTGCATAACAAACCACTTAAAGATTGGCCACGGAACGCCGACGTAGCTCAGATGGTAGAGCAGCTGATTCGTAATCAGCAGGTCAGCGGTTCAATTCCGCTCGTCGGCTCCACGTAAAGAAAAGGATTTTCCGGAATTACCGAAAAATCCTTTTTTCGTCTCATGTAATGTCCAAAACCGAAGTAGTATACCAAATTTCAATCACCCACATCAACGTTGAAATTAACAACCCACGTTTCGCACCTCAAAATCGACCCGGGTTGAATATGGCGGGGACGGCACCCCCTCTCCGATCGGTTGTTTTGAGCATCTTGACATTAACCCGTAATCCGTATATTCTATTTAGTTACAAATAGTTAGATAGATTTTAGCGGCTCTGGACGACATCTCAAGGGGTTATCGACTAATGACAAAAAGGATAACCGAAATGCCGTCGATGGTGTTGATATTCCTATGACGAAACGGAGATCGCAGTATGGATGAAATGGATGAAATCTTGTTGAAAGCGGAGATCGATGAAATCACCAAACGAATTACCGACACCATGAAAAAACTTGAAAACCTGGATAGTTACAACCAAGAAAACAATCCGGAAAATAAAGATCAATAGGGGATGGATCTACCTCAAATACATTCAAATACTTAAACCGTCTGCTATTGAGAACCTGTTTAACGGGCGAGCATTTTCTTAATTTGGGTCAATCGAAGTGCTTGATCGTGAACGATCCGGTGAGCTTCCTCAATGGTAACATTTCTGAATCGAACCTTACGCCCGGGCAGCATCTGGGCCAGTATATCAATGTCCGGACCGATCACGCATGCAATTTTCGGATACCCCCCGGTGGTCTGTGCGTCCATCATCATGATGATGGGCTGCCCGTTGCCGGGAACCTGGATGGATCCCGGTAAGATGGCATCGGATATGATATCGGCTCCGGATACATGCTCGATGAGTTCCCCTGCCAGTCGATATCCCTGCCGATCCGATTCACTGGTAATGGTGTAGGTTTCAGAAAGGAATGTATCCATGCCCTTTCTCGTGAACAGATCATCTTGGGGGCCCAGTATCACACGGATTTCAGCCTGTTTCGGAAGCGTCGGAATCAGCGATTCAGGGAGCTGATGGTTTGAAGCGGTTCCCTCGACAGGAAAGGTCTGAACGATATCTCCCTTTTTCAACGTGGTGCCGAGCAAAGCCTTCTGGTGGGTACTGCGGCTGTCAAGCTGTACCGGGGAGTCGATTCCGCCTTCAACAGCCAGATAGGCGCGGGCGCCGCCACGAATATTCTTGAACAAAAGCGTGCTTCCGGCCGGCAGATCCAACGTCTGCCACATGGGCAGCGGTTCCCCATTGAGTGTGGGATTCATATCTCCGCCGGTGATGGCAATCCGAACGGAACGCAGGATTTCCAACTTCAACCTGTAAAGCGTAATCTCAAGTCCCGCATCACCCGGGTCGTTTCCGGTTAACAGATTGGCCGTTTGAAACGAAAAACGATCCATGGCTCCACTGACGGGAATACCGTATTGCCCGTATCCAATCCTCCCGAGATCTTGAACCGTGGTCAGAACGCCGGGGTTTACAATATGAAACGTATCCGTCATTGATTCATCATCCTATCGGTTCGGGGAATTCTCCTTCATGGGACGCTGCCTCTTCAAGAGACACCGCCTTGAACCGTACCCGATCCCCGGGGCTGAACGGCGTGGGGGGAAAACGGTCGGGATCATAAACTTTGTGAAAGCATCGACCGATGTAATTAAATCCGGAAGGCAGCTCCACCGGCGGATAGGCCACCTGTTGTCCCCCGACCCCCACTACACCGGCGGGAAGCTTGACTCTCGGACTTGGGAGCCTCGGGGTGTGTAAACATTCCGGAAGATCTCCGATATACGGTAATGCGGCAATGAAGCCGATGAAGTAGACCAAAAGAGTGGATTCGGAAAAAATCCGGACCACATCCTCCGGTGTGAGGGCATTATGTTCTGCAATGCGTGCGGTGTCGAAATCATACGGTTTTCCATAAAAGGTGGGAAGCTCGAAATATCGTCCCGTCGGTGCTTCTGCATCCGCTAGGTTATTCTCGATATAATCGATTACGGCATTCAATTTTTCCAAAGAAATGGTCAGGGGATCAAACTCGACAAGAAGAGAACGATACGTGGGCACCACATTCAAAATACCGGCCACCTGCCTATCCCGGATGACCGAAGCCATCAACAGAACCCTTCCGAAAATATCCGGATCAATCCGGTTTCCGTATTCTAGAACCAATCCGCTTTCGCTGAGAAATAACCGTCGCGATTTCGGATTCGTCATTATACCAGCGTCCCCACAGGAACGACACTGACCCCTTTGTCATCGATCTTTTCCCTGAGTGCCTTGATCATCCCAACCGCCCCAGGGGTGTCGCCATGCATGCAGATACTCTGCGCATCGATCTTCACAGTCCCCCCCTCGTAGGTGGGCATGGTGCCGGTATCCAGGTACTGGGTAATACGCTCGACAACGGCTTCGGCATCTGTAATCAGGGATTTCGGCAATTTCCGGGATACCAGGGTACCGTCATCATTATAGGCGCGATCACCGTATACTTCTCCGGCAACGCGAAGTCCGGCAGCTTTACATGTTTGATATAGTTTCGTTCCAGCGATGGTCATATACAATAAATTCGTATCGACATCCTTTACAGCCGAGGCCACCGCCTCGGCCAATTCCGGCCTCTGGGTTGACATCATCTCTAAAATACCGTGGCATTTTACATGCTGCAGCGGAACACCGAGCGCCGCACAAAAAGCCTGTGTGGCACCGATCTGATAGACACAGTAGTCGTAAAGTTCATCAGGCGTAACATCCATTGCCCGCCTTCCGAAACCCATGAGATCCGGCAACCCGGGATGTGCACCCACTGCCGTATCCATATCCTTTGCCAGTTTGACGGTGTATTTCAAGACATGGGGGTCTCCCGCATGAAGACCGCATGCAATGTTGGCAGAGGAGATGTACTTCATAATCTCTTCATCGTCGCCAAGTTTATATTTACCGAAACTCTCTCCCATATCTGAATTCATATCGATCTGCTGCATCTCCATCCTCCTTTCCCAATTTTATGGTTACGGAAATTGAACTTCCATCCGCCTCCCTTGCATCTCCCTCTGAAAACGGCTGTGTATTACGAAATAAATAATCGTTATCGAAGCACCGGCTGTCTCGAATGTCGGGAGCCGTCTTCTGATTAAATGAAGACCATAAATGGGTTTCCCGATAAATTCAACAGAAATAATCCATAGTCAGACAGGCAGTAAACAAAACACAATTGAACCGCAACGTTGTCGATTCGGAAATCGGTGATTGGTTTATTTTCTTGACATGTCCTTCTCATCATCCTAAATCTGATCATTAACGGAAAGGGCAAAGCGAGTTCCTACCGCGTTTATCAAGCGTTTTATGCGCTGCTCATGAACAAATGCGTGAATATCAACAATGAAACAGAACTCCACTTCAGAGGAGTCTGCGGGAAAGGGGGTGATACCCGAATCACAGGGAAGGCCGAAGGCTGAATTCTCGAGTCAATCCCGGTTGAACGTCCGCGACGAATCTGTAGGACGGTGATCCTGTATTGTCGATGACTCACAACGCAATGATTGTCCTAGCATAAGCAAAGGGTGCGACCATTCCAGGTCCAGCACAATTCATCTACAAAACGACAAATGCAAAGGAGGGCAAAATGGGTACAGACAAAAAACTGAACCGTCGGGAGTTTATTAAGACCACCGGAGCTGCGGCAATCGGAGGGGCTGCACTGTTTAGCCCGTACGGAATTGCCAGAGCCAAAGCTCCGGAAATTAAGCTTGGAGTGATTTATCCGCTATCCGGTCCCAGTGGATATGCGGGGAAACAGTGCAAGGCTGCCGCCGATCTGGCCGCGGATTACGTGAACAACAAGTGGCCGAATCTGCCCATACCCATCGGAAAGTGGGAGGGGATACCGGGTTTGAAGGGCGCAAAACTCAAATTGATTCACGCCGATCATCGCGGAGAGCCGGATCGGGGAGCCGATTTGGCCAAAAAACTGATTCATGATGAAAAAGTTGCCGGCATCATGGGGTGCTACCACAGCTCGGTCACCAAGACCGTCAGCACCGTTTGCGAGAGGAATAAAATTCCCCATATCAATGCAGAATCCACGTCTCCCGCGCTGACCAAGCGCGGATACAAATGGTTCTTTCGAACCACACCCCATGATCGACTTTTCGTACGAGACTTTTTTGAATTACTGAACCAGCTATCTGCCGGGAAGGTGCCGGGAGTTGCGGCGGTTCCCAAGGCCGATCTCGACACCATCGGTTCCTGTTCGGAGAATACGGAATGGGGTGCGGGAACCAGAGATGTAATTAAGGAGTTTGCAAAAAAAGAGGACCGGAAATTGGTGTCGGATATTACGTATTCCCATGATTCGCCGGACCTCACCGCTGAGGTTCGAAGGCTTTTTGCTCCGAAACCCGAGGTCTTGATGTTTACGTCATATATTTCCGATGCCATCCTGTTGACCAAGAGCATGATGGAGGCCAAAGTCAAAGCGAATGTGTTCTGGGCACAGGACACCGGCTTTTTCCATCCGAAATTTTGGGAAGCATTCGGCGCGAAAATAAACGGTATAATGAGCCGTTCCGTTTTTTCTGATAAGCTTTTTACCGTAAAGCCGGTTGCGAAACACGTAAACGATGAATACAAAAAGCGGACCAAAGACGATTTTACAGGCGCCACTGCCCGGGCATTCACGGGCATGCAGGCATGGGCCTATGTTCTCAACAAAGCCGGTTCCACGGACCCGATGGCCATCCGAAAGGCCGCCGAAACCATCGAGGTCTCCGGCTCCGACTTGATCGTACCATGGAAGGGGATTAAATATGAGACGACGGGCGGAGAGACAAACCAGAACACCTGGTCCAGCGGTTTGATCATACAGTATCATGGGGCGGAGCAGGAAATTGTCTATCCCTTTGACGTCGCCACAGCCAAGTTCATCTATCCATGGCCGGGATTTTAACAACGGCTGTGAAACAACTAATAACACTTCAAAAGACACCAATGAACCTACCCGCGCAGCGCTGCTGTTAGGGTAGGTTCAACATTTATCCGTAAAGAGAGTATCATATGGAATTACTGATACCTGCAATCATATCCGGGCTGCTCATGGGAATGCTGTTTGCCTTAGTTGCTTTGGGACTTGCCATTATTTTCGGTGTGATGGATATTGTTAATTTTGCCCACGGGGAATTCCTCATGGTGGGGATGTATGCGACATTTCTCACATCCACCTATCTGTCCATCGAGCCGCTCTTGACCATCCCCGTGGCTGCCATAATCGGGCTTTTATTGGGCCTGGCTTCATATCATTTTTTCGTTAGGCATTTGCTGAAGGGGCCCATGATCGCTCAACTCCTGGGCACCTTCGGCCTGATGATTTTTCTAAGATACCTTGCCATGGCCATTTTCGGTCCCGATTACAAAACCCTGAAACATGGTCTGCTCGTCGGTAAAAGCGTTAAGTGGGGCGCTGTGGTGCTCAGCTATCCCAAATTGGGGACCGCCGTCATCAGTGTGATCTCATTCGGAGCCGTATACTGGCTGATCAACCGCACCCGCTTGGGAATGGCGTTAAAGGCGACGGCGCTTAATGTAGAAGCCGCAAGCTACATGGGAATAAACACGGAACGAATGAGGGGGCTTGCATGGGGCTTGGGGGGCGCCACCGTGGGGATTGCGGGGGCTCTGCTCACCAATTTCTACTATGTATACCCCACCGTGGGGATGCTCTTCGCGTTGATCGCATTTGCAACCGTGGCGCTGGGTGGCTTCGGATCCATCAAAGGAGCCTTCATCGCCGGATTGATCATCGGGCTGATCATCGACGTCGGCGGCACGTTCGTCGGTCCCCAGCACAAATTCGCCCTCATTTATCTGACCTACTTTCTGGTCGTCATATTCAGACCCCGTGGTCTTTTCGGTTGGTGATCCACTATGAGAACGCTAAAAGATGCTTTATCGTTTGGAGATTTACCTCGCTCAGAGCGGATTGGATTCATTCTTTTCATTATATTCTGTCTCCTCTTTCCCTGGATTATCGAGAATGCCTTTACCCAGGCGGTGATGATCCAATTTCTCATCTTCTGCCTCTACGGATTGGGATGGAATCTCATCGGCGGTTACGGCGGGCAGGTCGCCCTGGGGCAGGCCAAAAATGTGGGGATGTCCGCATACACGGTCGCTTTGCTCATGGTCTGGTGGGATGTCCCCTTTTGGGTATCCACACCGCTGGGGATTATCGTGGCAACCGTCGAATCCTTTATTCTCGGCTATTTTCTGTTCAGACTCAAGGGCCACTACTTTGCCATTGCCACCATCTGTGTATCGCTGGTCTGGCAGCAATTGTTTATCAATTGGGATTGGATCGGCGGGGCTCGCGGGGTGGAACTGCCGCTGAAGGAAACCCCGAACTTTGTTTATATGCAATTCACATCCCCCGTCTATTATCACTACTTTGCCTTTGTACTGGTCATGGGAGCCATTCTCTATATGAATTGGTTCAGAAAATCCAGGTTGGGATTTCAGCTCCGGGCCATCGGTTCGGGCGAAGCAGTCGCGGAAAGCCTGGGGATCAACATCCACTGGGTAAAAGTAAAGGCTTACTGTATTACCGGTATTTTTGCCGGTGCAGGCGGCGCCTTCTACGCGGTCTATTATAATTACATCGACCCGTTTTCAGTGATGCATTTGGAATTATCCATCATGATCGCCTTGATGACCATGATCGGTGGTGCAGGCTCCATGTGGGGGCCCATCATCGGTGCGATGATTCTTATTCCCTTGGACCGTTACTTAGGCGCCTGGCTTGGGGGGCTCGGCGTCACCGGAGTAGACTTCATTATATATGCGTTGATGGTCATGATTATTTCCGCCTACGAACCCAGAGGGATCTGGGGCATCATCGAGAAAGCTAGAACAAAACGGTAAGGAGAGAAACACACCATGGCACTGCTGGAAGTCATTGATTTAACCAGAGCGTTTGGGGGGGTGGTCGCAAACGATCGTATCTCCTTTAAGATTGAAAAAGGGGAAATCGTCGGGCTCATCGGCCCAAACGGGGCGGGAAAAACCACCCTGTTCAACTGCATCGTCGGGTTTCACAAACCGCAACAGGGAACCGTAAGATTTAACGGCAAGGATATAACCGGGCTCAGGCCGTTTCAGACAAACCGAGAGGGAATCGGCCGAACGTTTCAAATCATAAGCCTTTCAGGAAACCTCACCGTGTTGGAAAATGTCATGGTCGGCGCCTATTGCCGGACATCGGATCGTCGGATTGCCGGTCAAGAGGCCTCTGAAATACTGAGTCTCTTGGAACTGGAGAAAGATTCCGAATCCTCTCTATTGGAACTTCCCATCGCCGCCCAAAAGCGCGTGGGCCTTGCCATGGCCCTCGCAACGAAACCGAAACTGTTGATGCTCGATGAGGTGGTTTCGGGATTAAACCCTAAGGAAACGGAAGAAATGGTGGGACTCCTGCGAAAGATCTGCGAATCAAAGGATCTCACACTCTTTCTCACCGAGCACGTCATGGAAGTGGTCATGCCCATTTCCAAACGGGTAATCGTACTGGACGGCGGCCAAAAAATCGCGGAAGGGGAGCCCCAGGACATTGCCGACAATGAACGGGTGATCCAAGCCTATCTAGGAGCGAAGTATGCTAAGCGTCGAAAACATTGAAGTTCGATACAACCGGGTTCCTGCCATCCACGATGTTTCATTCGCCGTCGATACCGGGGAACTGATTTCCATCGTCGGGGCCAATGGTTCGGGCAAGACAACGCTCCTAAAGACCGTTGCCGGAACGCTGCACCCTACAAAAGGCAGTATGGAATTCGAAGGCGTGGATATCTCCGGGGCATCTCAAGTCGACATCGTAAGAATGGGGATTACCTATGTCCCCGAAGACAGGCTGATCTTCGGCCCACTGACGGTAGAGGAAAACCTGAAATTAGGGGCTTACACCTTAAATGATGCCCAGGAAGCTGAAAAGAACCTTGAATATGTGTATACGCTTTTCCCCATCTTGAAAAAGCGATGGAAACAGACCGGAGAAACGCTCAGCGGGGGGGAGCAGCAGATGCTGGCTATCGGGAGAGGCTTGATGTCAAATCCGAAAATGTTGATGCTGGATGAACCGTCGCTAGGACTCATGCCCAAACTGGTGGATGAAATGCTGGAGGCGGTGGTCAAACTGAAAGAAGCGGGTAAAACCATCCTGCTTGTCGAACAAAATGTCCGGGAGGCTCTGGAAATGGCCGACAGGGGTTATGTGTTGCAGACCGGCCGGACCATTCATCAGGGAACGGGAAAAGAACTGTTGGAAACCGACATCGTCAGGAAAGCCTTTTTGGGTCTCTAGGAAAATGCTGAACGATAAATATCAAATCGGTATCGACATCGGCGGCACCTTCACCGACGTTGTCATCCTGGATCCGAAATCCGGCCGCCTCATTGTGGGCAAGAAGTTGACATCCAGTGACCGCCCGGCTCAGGCGGTCATACAGGTCATCGGTGAGATGCTGGAGCGTGAGGGAATAGCAGCAGCGACGGTCGGCAAAGCGATCCATGGCACCACCCTGGTCACCAACTTGATCATTGAACGTAAAGGCGCCGTAACCGGTCTGTTGACGACACGCGGTTTTCGCGATGCCTTGGAAATCGGCCGGGAAATGCGCTATGACATCTATGACATCTTCCTGGAACTGCCGAAACCGCTGGTTCCGCGGCGCAGGCGCTTTGAAGCCACCGAACGGCTGGATAACAACGGCAAAATATTGACCCCTCTCAATCCGGAGGAAGCCGAAGGTGTGGTGAGCGAACTCCTGGCTCTCGATGTAGAATCCATCGGTATCAGCCTGCTCCATTCCTTTCGGAATTCGGTCCACGAACATATGCTCCGGGACCTTATTCTTTCCAAACGCCCCGGATTTCCGGTATCCATTTCATCGGAAATTGCAGCAGAAGTCCGGGAATATGAGCGTACATCCACCACCGTAGCCAATGCCTATGCCATGCCCGTTGTGCGTCAATATCTTAAAGAGCTGGAAAGCGGAATTGCTGAGATAGGATTGGGCGGGCGCCTTTATATTATGCTCTCGACCGGCGGTATCACCTCCCCGGATACGGCCGCCCGGCACCCCATCCGGCTACTCGAATCCGGCCCGGCGGCCGGCGCTCTGGCCGCCGCATGGATCGGCGACCAGTCCGGGTTAAGCCATGTCATCTCATTTGACATGGGCGGTACCACGGCCAAAACCTGTATCATCGAAAACGGTGCTCCGGTTCGTGTTAACGAATTTGAAGCCGGACGGGTCTACCGGTTTAAGAAGGGAAGCGGGCTGCCCGTCAAAATTCCGGTCATAGAAATGATTGAGATCGGGGCCGGCGGCGGCAGTATGGCCACGATGGGCCCCCTGGGGCTGCTTAAGGTCGGCCCCGAAAGCGCAGGAGCCGATCCGGGTCCGGTATGTTACGGGTTGGACGGTGATGTCCCGACAGTGACCGATGCCGATCTCATCCTCGGCTATTTGGATCCCGATTTTTTTCTTGGCGGAGAGATCAAGCTGGATCTTGAATCCACACGGAAAGCCATGGAGATAAAACTCGCCCGCCCGCTGAATCTCACAGTTGAGCAGTGTGCATGGGGAATCCATGAAGTGGTCAATGAAAATATGGCCAATGCCGCTCGGATTCACGCGGTGGAGAAAGGGCTCGATCCTCGGAATTTTTCTCTGGTGGCTTTTGGAGGTGCCGGGCCCGTACACGCGTATCAGGTCGCCCGAAAGCTCCGGCTAAAGACCATGATAATCCCGCCGGGTGCCGGTGTCTGTTCTGCTTTCGGTTTCCTACTTGCCCCAATGGCCTTTGATTTGGGCCGAAGTTATATCACCCGACTGGGTGATATCCAACTGGATCGATTAAATACCATCTTCATGGAGATTGAAAAAAAAGGGCTCGAACTGCTTCTGGATGCCGGTGTATTGGAAAATGATGTTAGATTCATACGTTCAGTGGATATGCGATATGTGGGTCAGGGATTTGAGATCAACGTACCGTTGCCCGGCGGAACATTTCATCAGAATCACCTGGAAGGGTTTCGGACAGCATTTGAAAAAGAGTATAAGCGTATATACCAGCGATTATGCGAGGATATCACCATTGAATGCGTGAATTGGCGCCTCACTGCCACAGGCCCGCATCCGGAAATGGGCGCTGCACAATGGGGTTCCCCGGTGGAAAATCGATCGGACATCCTCAAGGGTAAACGCCAAGCCTATCTTCCAGACCAAAACCGGTACGCAGAGATATCGGTCTATGACCGCTACCAATTAACCGTCGGCGTCGAAATAGTAGGCCCGGCCATTATTGAAGAACGTGAAAGCACCCTGGTTCTTAACGGACCGGGAAAGGCCCAAATAGACACATTCGGCAATGTCATCGTTCATATGGGGTGATACCGCAATGGCCCAGAATAGATTTGATCCCATCACACTTGAAGTTCTCTGGAACCGGCTAATTTCAACGGTAAATGAGCAGGCTGCGGCACTCATGCATGCCAGTTTTACCACAGTGGTGCGCGAAGCAGGCGATCTTTCAGCCGGCGTCTTCGATGAACAGGGAAACATGCTTGCCCAGGCCGTGACCGGAACGCCGGGCCATATCAACACCATGGCCACCTGTGTACGGCATTTTATAAAGGAATATCCGATAGAAACCCTTGAGCAGGGAGACACGTTAATAACAAACGATCCCTGGCTCGCTTCCGGCCACCACCACGACTTCACCATCGTTACCCCCGTATTCCATCTGGGAAGGGCTGTGGGGCTCTTTGCCAATACCTGTCATGTCATGGACATCGGCGGGCGCATATTCGGTGCCGATGCCAACTCCGTTTACGAGGAAGGATTGGCGATCCCCATCATGAAATTGGTGGACCGGGGGCAAATGAATGAGGACCTGGTTAAAATTATCCGGGCCAATGTGCGTACTCCCGAACCCGTTCTTGGCGATGTTCACGCAATGATCGCAGCAAATGAGGTGGGCGGCAAAAAACTGATAGAGATGATGGAAGACCATCGATTGTCGGACCTCAACGACCTTTCGGCAGCCATTATCGATCGCAGTGAAAAATCAATGCGGGAAGCCATTCAAGCCATTCCGGACGGTACGGTCCAACACCAAATAGAGGTGGACGGATTCGATGAACCCATTATCATCAAACTGGCCATAACGGTTGACGGTGATGGCATGATCGCCGATTATGCGGGAACCTCCCCCCAGTCAAACCGCGGTATCAATGTAGTTTACAATTACTGCCACGCCTATACCACCTATCCCATAAAGTGTTCGGTGAGTCCAGAAATTCCCAACAATGAAGGCAGTTTCCGGCCCGTTACCGTGGTCGCACCTGAAGGTTGTATCCTCAATTGCAGGCGCCCTGCAGCAGTCGGCGCCAGACACATTTTGGGCCATTTTCTTTCCGCAGCGGTATTCGGTGCATTGAGCCACGTACTGCCGGATCATGTGATTGCCGAGGGATCCCAGGGGCTTTGGAACACCCAGTTTGACGGTATGGATGAAAACGGGAATCCCTTCTGCTATGTATTCTTCTCTGCAGGCGGAACCGGAGCCCGTCCCATGAAGGACGGCCTCTCCGCCACTGCATTTCCTTCTGGTATCCACGGCGTACCGGTGGAAGTCGTGGAAAATGTATCTCCCATATTTATTGAATCCCGCGAACTCATACCGGACAGCGGTGGTCCGGGCAAGTTCAGGGGTGGCCTGGGTCAACGCATGGTCCTCAAAGTACGTGGCGGATATCCGGCACAACACTCACCCATGTATGACCGAATTCACTTTCCCGCCAAAGGTTTTGAAGGCGGTTTGGCAGGGGCTAAAGGCGGCATTTACTTGGATGACGGAACGAAACCGCATTCCAAAACCAAGTATTTCCTTAAGCCTGAACAGGTGGTCACACTGGAGCTTCCCGGCGGCGGCGGGTTCTATCCACCTGAGGAACGCGAGCCTGAATCGGTGCGTGAGGACGTGATCGATGGGCTGGTGAGTCTCGATCAAGCAAGAGGAGTTTACCGCGTCGCGCTCAATCCCACCACTCTTGAAATCGATATACAGGAAACCGCAAAACTCCGTTCAACAAAAAAACCCGGAACCTGAAAATCAGGTCCCGGGTTTAAAAAAAATTCGGCGGCGTCCTACTCTCCCACTCAGCTTCCCGAGCAGTACCATCGGCGCTGAAGAGCTTAACTTCCGTGTTCGGGATGGGAACGGGTGTCACCTCTTCGCTATTGCCACCGAAAACCGTGATTATTGAAAAATGAGAATTGAAGATTGAATATTGTTAAGAGAACAAATATTCAATTCTCAATATTCAATATACAATTATCAAAATGTAGCCTTAAAAAAGCGTTCAGTTATTTGTGTCAAAAAATGTGACCAAGCCGCACGACCGATTAGTACCAGTTAGCTGAACACATCACTGTGCTTACACACCTGGCCTATCAACCTTGTAGTCTACAAGGGGTCTTCAGTTCCTAAAAGGAAGGGATATCTAATCTTGGGGTGGGCTTCCCGCTTAGATGCTTTCAGCGGTTATCCTTTCCGAACTTAGCTACCCAGCAATGCCGCTGGCGCGA
>CAYSUA010000035.1:0-18730 GCA_964433795.1 uncultured Desulfobacteraceae bacterium
GTTGGTACACAGATAAAGAAAAATAGTCTTTCACAAAGGCATTTCCATCAAGATATTTCTTTTTGATCATGGCGGTACATGTGGTGCCGTCACACTTCTTGCATAGTGGAACCAAAGGATATTGGCCGTCCAGGAGAAGCGATCGAGATCGGTTAAACCGATCTGAGTTCCAGATCTCTTCAACCGTCTGCGATGGGAGCCTTCCCATAATGTCTTTATTATGAATTTGAAAACTGGCCGTACACTGAGAGACGCGCCCCTCTACATCAACAAGAAGGTTATTCCAGAGCGTGTGGCATGGGTGGCGGATGGGTAGACCGAGATCTTTGCTTAGCATCAGCCCATCCTCATGTTGATCGACATTATACATATATTGCGCAATGATCGCATCGGCCTTATCCTTCCACAAATTGACGAATGATGCTTCCTTGTTTTTATTCAAGGGCTGGCGAACATAACGTATAAATAAAGAAGGCCCTTTTTTTTCTTTTTCCTTCTCATTGAGAAACATATCTATATTGTTGATTATGTGATCGAAGTTGCTTCCAAGACGTATTGACTCATATGTTTCCTTATCCGGTGCGTCTATACTGACAACCAAGGTATCTAATCCGCATTTAATGAGTTTTTTAGATGTCTCCCGATCCAACAATGTGCCATTGGTTACAAGGGAGGTGCAGAAACCGGCGTTTTTTGTCTTGCCGACAAGCATAGATATTTCTTTTCGGAGCAGGGGTTCTCCACGGAAACAAAACTCGATTAACGGTTTTTCAGGCCACAGGGTTGCTTCGGAAAGAATGTTTTCCAGCATGTCGCTTGTCATGACCTTGGGAAGGTTTTTTGGTACTGATCGGTTATTTGGAGAATGATATGGACACATGATACAGTTGAGGTTGCAGTAGGGTGTCGGTTCGATATTGATTCCTTTGGGATATGAAAAGTAATCGTGGAAATGAGTTTCATAATAAAAGCGATAATCCTGGATAGACCAAAAATAGATGTTTGTATTCGGATGATTAAAGGCATTCAGGGTGCCATCCGGGAGGAAGGAGGTTTTGCTGTCTTTCAACAGAGATCCTAATAGTTCGGAGTTTATAAGTTCAAGCCTGAAATTAGGTAGAATGATATCTTCTCCATCAGTATATGTGAATGCACTCTTTTGGGTTCGATGTTTTTCATACATACCCTGAACTAATGATGGTGCGATCAAATACTTATGAGAGGTCACTAAAAGAATGTCACTTGCTTCAGTCTTGATGACCAAAGCTTTGAGCATATCATGAAGCGTTCCGGACAAAGACATAAATCCGTCTATTGACATATTATCTTTCCCAAGAAAAAGAGAAGCTCCAGGTAGCGACTCCTTTAGGCCCTGTGAAAGGTTTTCAATAAACTGGTGGTCGAAATCCATATCACCGGGCACAAGGAATATCGCTAAATCTTGATATTTTTTATCCATAGAGGATTCTTTTTAAATGCAAGCAGGCAACCGGTTAAACGGTATCGTGTAATTTTCGATATAATTTCATCGAGGCATAGGTCTCAACAAAAACATTTGGGCTTTCCATTTCTCTTCTCATAAGAATCGGATCGCTACCTTTGCCGTCACAGTTTTTACAGAGTGTGGCCTCTTCAAAACGATTGGCTAACGTAAGTTCCTGTACTTCCCTCAGCCGGTTTGAATTCCAAACGCTCATCAAGCTGTTATGTTTTGCATTCCCCAGTGATTCAGTGGATTTTCCAAGATATCCGCCTGCGCAGGACGTAATATTTCCATCTGCAGCGATACATAAATTCCGCCACAGTGTATGACAGGAGTGTCGATTTTTGGGTATGTCCGCGATTTGATTCTCAACGCCAAGCAAATCGAATCCGGTTTTTGTATTGACGAGTTGGTTTTGAAAGACAACCATGTCAACCCGGGGAAGCCAATGGTTTTTAATCGCTTCTAGCTCTTCTAAATTATTATTTTGAACGACGCACTTGATTCCAATTGAAACAGGATGATCACTGAAATTTTTGGTTTTGATTTTTAAAAAGGTATCAATTTTCCTGTTTAGTTTTTCAAAACTCGCTCCGACACGAATTTTTTCATAGGTTTCGGCGGTGGCCGCATCAACACTGAAATAGAAATAGACAAATGGGGCTTCTAATAATTTTTTTACCAGATCTCCGGTCATAAGGATACCGTTTGTAACGATACCGACAGGCACATTTCGTTTCGTCATATAGTCGGTCATTTCCGATAAATGGGGGTTTAGAAGGGGTTCCCCTCTATAGCAAAGCTCGCCTATACAGCGCCGAGGAAATTCGGCCATTTGATCGATAATGCTACTAAAAAGTGCCATGTCAATATCAACTTTAATTTTGTCTTTATCATAATAACACATGGTGCATCTGAGGTTGCATCTTGATGTAGGCTCGATGTTTATCCCCTGAGGACATATAAACCTTTCTGGCGCAGCTTTGGTATAAAAATAGCGTTGTTCTTCCAGATTCCAGATATAACTATGTGCATTGGATAAAGTAAACGCGTTGAGAGCATTGTCTGGCAACAGTTGAATGGCTTGCCGTTTGATTGTTTTAAGTCCTTTCAGATCAATAAGTTCCAAAAAGAAATCATTCAGTCCAAATTCTGAACCATTGGCAAAAAGATAAGAAGGTCGTTTCTTAAAGTAATGATCTAAGAAGCTTTTTAGAACATTAGACGGTAGCGTAATAGCATTGCTGCAGAGTCTCAAAATGGGCAATCCGGTTTTCTCGGCAATAAAGATTAATTTTTCTAAAGGTTCTCCATTTTTTATGTTGTCAGGAAGGGTTAAACCATAACCATTTAAGGGCTTATCAGACCATACAGATGCTATATGCGAAAGTTGAGAAAGTGATAGGAAATTATCCTGCGAAGAATTTATTTCACTCTCCTGATTTTCGAAATAAGCCGCTAATTGTCCCATAGGTCCCTCCAATATCTTTTCATCTCCCAATGATGTTTCTCATCATTTTTTCCCCAAATATTTGGAAACAAGGACCAAACCATGCAATGCTTGCACAAACTCAATCCCTTCCAATGCCCATGAATCATTTTGTACCGTACATCGTTCATACGAGAATCTCTTAGGATATCTTCCAGGCTATCCAGGTGAATATTTCCAAGAGGTTTTTCGTTGCTGTAAGGATCAGTGAAACAGATCTTAACATCTCCATTTGAGAGGATTTTTGTGGAATACCAGGGCCATAAACAGGGATATCTAGTGTCGGCATAATATGCTTTTACAGGTGTGCAGCCGCTGCCGTCTATGAGCCCGCCCCAATTACCGAAATTGCGAACCTGATACCAATCCACGACGCCATCCCATCGGTTAGAGAAAGCTTCAAACTCGTGGGCGAACTCTTTGATCTCGATGATGTGGGTGGATATGAGAGTTTTGATGTTACCTTTTCTTTTGATACGGACAAGGTTATATAGGTTCTGCTCAAGATCCTTATAATCGTCTTTACCGGTCAACCATTTGTAGCTCTCAGGACTACTTGCATTCAAACTGAATGAGAGATGGTCAAGGCCTGAATCTAAGAGCGCTTCCGCCAATTCACCCGTGCATCGACGCCCATTCGTGGCCATGACGATATAGGCGTTTGGTAAGGCATCCCTGATGCGTTTAATGTATTCGGGAACGTTTGGAATTAATAGTGTTTCTGTATAAGCGCTTACTTCAAAATTCAATTTTCTATCTTTCGGGATTGTATCGAGAATTCTATCCAGCGTTTCAAAACTCATGATACTGTCTTTGTCTTTGATAGGTCTGGCATCGTGGTTAAAATATTGAGGACAAATTCTGCACTTGTTATCGCATTCGAATTCGCCTAAAGAAATGGCAACGCTTTTAGGCCAATCCCACTGCATGTGCTCGTTAAGCTCTATATTTTCCATATTGACAACATCCATGTGTTTATTACTTATCGTGTTTATAGATTGAATTTGTTTGCTATCATTTCTGTGCTTTGAACGTTAGATAATATCTGAAATATTCCTTAGTCATGGGCGTTTCTATCAGCATAAGCAGTTTTGTAAAGCGATCCGGCACAGGTGGATGGCTATATTCGACTTCAAAGCGATTAAAGCCTGCTTCTTTTAAGGAATTCTTGACGGCATCGGGTTGCAGTCCAGCGGTGTGATGATATTCAGCCATCCTTTCTAAATCTTTTACCGGGTTCGATAGTGTTTTTGATCTGCGGTTGAATAGGGTTTTGCGGACCTTGAGCCACCACTGGAATTTTTCATGAAACTTGGCATTCGAATCATTATCGGTAATCAGCCATCCACCGGGAGCGAGAACCCGATAAGCTTCCTGTAGCATCGGTGTCCAATCAAACAAATGGTGGAGCACTGAATATACAGTAATTACATCAAAGGAGTCATCAGAGAAAGGCAGTGTAAAGCAAGATGATTGGATGACATTACATGAATATCGTTTTGCAAGCCGAAGCATGTTCAAAGAGATATCTAAACCGACTCGCAATTTGAATGCTGTTTCCGCTAATTGCAGGATTTTACCACTCCCGGTTCCTAAGTCCAGCAGCGACCCATGTTCCTTAAGTGGCAGGTTGCATAGATCAATCTGAAAATCCCTGTATGCCGTATCCGCGCGCAGTGTGGTCGACTCGTAAGTCTCTGAAATTCTGTCGTGGAAATTTCTGTTGGCAATTTCCACTTCTGCCTGTAAGGGTTCTCTTATTTTTTCAAAGATCTCTTGCATAACTGAATGTGATCGCAGATGGTTATTGTGACAATAGATGTTTCTCACTAAAACTCATATGACAGTTAGCTGTTGAGTCTTAGCCGAAAGGAATAGGTTTTGATGATTGCGAATTGTTGCTCCGTATTCATCTTCAATCTCGAGCAGTTTTAAAAAGCCGCTCCCGCATTTCACTATGATTTCCTGATTTTCAGCAATCCATGATCCGGAAGGCATTAATCCTATACATTTAATTGAAGCGGAATAAACATCGACCGATCTCAGAATGATTTTCTTGCGATCGAGGTAGGTGAAAGCGCCAGGCCAAGGCTTTACTAGAGCTCGAACGAGGTTTCGTATTGCAGTGTTTGGAAATTCCCAATGAATAAGTCCGTCTTCTGGTTTGCGCTTCCGATAATACTTTGCTTCTGAATTATCTTGTGGAAATGCGGAAGCGGTTCCACTTGTGATTTTGGGCCAATACTCCTCTAAAAGCTCAGTTGCAAAATGAAGCAATCTGTCTCTTAGGGTGAGAGCGTCATCTTCGTAACAAATGGGTGTAGTTTTTTGAGCGATGATGTCGCCGGTGTCGATTCCTTTGTCCATAAAGTGAATCGTTACTCCAGCCTTTTCAGCCCCTTCTGCGAGTACCCAATTAATGATGTGTCCCCCCCGCCAACGCGGTAGGAGGCCACAATGGACGTTAATTGCTCCATTTTTCGGAATGCTGAGTATACTGGGCGGGAGAATCATTGTATAGGAGTTTACCAAATAGAAATCGGGCCTTGTTTGTTGTAAGCTGTTATAAAAGGTTTTAAATTTATGTGTGTTTTTATCATTGGGCTGTATCATAATAGGCACACCGTAATCGGAAAGCATATGTCCTAAACGGTTAGATACTTCTCTCCATTTTAATTCCGGAATCACGATTCCGCATAGATGTTCCTTTCCGATAACTCCAACAGAAGAACGTATGCCGATTTCATCGCCAAAGATGACAGTTTTTTTAGAATGCAACATTTGTTCGGACATCATGAGATAGTGATGGGATCAGCCCCGGTTGTTTTTTGCATAATTTTATCGCGCCAGACTCTATTTTGAGAAAACGCTATAAATAATTGATTTGATTTTTCATTAAAGCACTGCTCTATTATCTGAATTTCATTTTTTCCACCCAATACCCAATTAAATGGGTGCAACAGGATTTGAACTGATGAAGCATTGCATCGAGACACAAACTTCCTTATACCAGAAGCGTCGTTTCTACCGTTGCTATCTGAAACGTATTTCTCTAAAGTAAAAAATTCATCAGAATATACACTGACAAAACCCTCACGCTCAGCCTCTCTATTGAGCAAGGAAATATCTCCATTTGGATTGTGCCACGCCACAAAATTTTCTATTGTCGGAACCAGATGGTGAAGAACTGAAAATTCATGCTTGAGTCTGTGAACATCCAGATCTCCGCCGTCATGGAAGTAGTGGAGACCGATATGCTGATCAGCATTGACAATCCTGTCGAGCGCACCTCTGTTATCAAGGCATAAAACATTGTAAAGCGGAGAAGACACCTGAATAAAGAATGTCGCCTGTATACTCAGTTGATCGTTTATTTCGGCCAACCGGGCGGCCCAGTTCAGGTCATAATCCACGTCGATCCGAAGAATAAGACGTGGGCGTGCTTGATCAGAAAAAGAGCAAAATGAGCGCCCGGTCTTTTTCAGGGAGATTATTAGCTCTTTATAACTATTCAAAGAGAATCGGGGCATTTTATCCATCCGTTTTTAAGATTAGATTCTGCAAGTGAAGGATGGCTTCTTCCGGAATAATACCCAACCGCATTTGCAGGCTATTCCATACACTACCCGGTGAAAAAGGTTGCCGACCTTCAATCTGCACTTCCGTTAAGGCCAGGATACCATCACCAGTCAGAACCCAGCTTTCTTTTTTTTCCGGGTCATTCTTAACCACATGACCCGGAATACCAACAAATGGTAAGTTCTTTTCAACAACACTCGCTTGCCAGATGTACAGTTTTTTATAAAGCCCCTGGTCGGAAATATAGGTGAATGCTCCGGGATATGGCCGGGTGACGGCTCTGATTAAACGGTCGATCTCCAAAGCTGATCGGTTCCAGTTTATTTTACCATCCACGGGAAGACGGGGATACGCATAGACAATATCTTCTTCTGATTGTGGCCTAAGGGATATCGATCCGTTTTCTATATTCCGAATTACTGAAGAATTCAGTTCTACGGCCTTTCCATTGATCATATCAAAAAGACCCCTAATGGTAATGGAAGGATCGATCTGAACGACCTCTTGTGCGAATATATCACCATCATCGGCAATACCGTCATTGACCTGATGCACGGTGATACCAATCTCTCTGTCTCCCTCTATGATTGCCCAGCTTGTGGCTGCAAAGCCGCGGTATTTTGGAAGTTTTGAAGCATGGGTGTTGATGAAGCCGTATTGGGGAATTGAGATGAGCGGCTCCCGCAATAATCGGCGCCAGTAAAGGGAGACACCCAGGTCCGGCGACAGGCTGCCAACGAAATCTATCTGTTTTTGGTGATGAACCGTATCCGTGACAAAGATGGGTATCTTATGTCGCCTGCAGAATTCGGTATAGACTGTGCTGTCATAGGATTCGGTGATGTCGTAATCTTTGGTAAACACGGCCTGGATTATATGTCCATCGCTGACAAAGCGTTGAAGTCCCTTATATCCCATTTTGCGAGTTGCGAATACGATGAGTTTTATACCAGCACCTCCAGGACCGGAGCGGTTGCACGTGCTTGCCGGATTACCTCGCTGGGGTCCTCGCCTTTTTGAAAGAGGCGGAAACAGACGGCACCTGCATGGAGACCGGCTGTATGTAAATCAATAACCGGTTTGGGGCCGATGAAACTTGTATTGACGGACATATGAAATGGCGGTGCGAACGTTTCGGGAAAGTACGGAATCGATTTCGTCTCGAGATACGAAACATCCACATTTCCGGATATATGGATCACCTTCATGTCGGGCGATCTTTTTAGTATAAGCTCCGGCACTGGCCCTTTCCCTGGATTGAATAAAGGTTCATCCGAGCAGTGGACAAGGAATATGACGGCATCTATGTTGAGAAACAGGTCACACAAAGAAGTATTCGGATGCAACCAGGTATCCAGATCGACATATTGCACCTCGGCCCCATTGCATTGCAGCACTTTGCCGACACTATCGCCAAAGGGGCAGTCATGTACAATGACATATCTGTTGCCAAGTATTTCCAGGTCCAAATGAAACATCATTTTCATGACGGTTAGGCCGAGCGCCCTCAGGGTCTGCAGCCGATAGTCCTGTTCGTTTGTGCCAACAACCATTATTCGATTGCTTAAGCAAGCGGTGAGGTCCAGTTCCGAACGCCGCAACTCCCACGGTTCCCACATCAAGCTAATGACGGCTTTTTTTTTCATCCTCTCAATAAATGATCGGTCCAATGGCCTGACGAAGCCAAGATTGGTGACGACATCAGCCTTGTGCACAGGGCACACCGAGAGATCGGTATAGTATTCGGGCTCCTGTCTAAAACCGGCGGTATGGATGAGGTTTTGTGTTTGCCGTATCGCTTCTTTAGCGGAACCGTATGGAGAATCTTTGGTTAGACAGATAACCTCTTCGGCGCCGGCCAGTAATGCTATTGCCGGCGTAACGGCAAAGTAACCGGTGGCCGCTTCTGTCAGAACGACAATGCCTTTCAGGTTCAGCTGAAAGGCCTCAATACTATTGTAGATATGCCGTAATATTCTCGTCATAAAAAAGGCTCGGATCAGCTCCGGCTGTGCGCTGTGTCCTGATTCATAAAAACCCGAAGCCACCACTCAAAACAGAGTAGGCTCCAGATAAGTAATCGGCAGTTGTGTCGGCCAGTCATATGGTCCTTCAACGATTTTAGAACGAAATCCTTTTCGATGTACTCGTAGATGCAAGGAGTGTTTTTCGTTAACATCTCTTTTACATAATCAAGGCTTTCGCCTCTGTACCAGGATACATCCGGAGAACTGAAACCTTGCTTTGCCCTTTCAACTACTTCAGACGGAACCAGCGATTCGATGGCCTTTCTGAGAATGCGCTTGCCGTCGTTTGATTTTAACTGGTAACGGAAACCCTTGCCCAGTTCATTTTCATCGATTCTCGGGATTTGATGCAGGTTGTTTAGTTTCATTTTAACGGGGATTCTGCAGGCAAAATCCACCAGATCGTTGTCCAGAAAAGGAACACGGGTCTCTAGTCCGTGGGCCATGGAGAGGCGGTCTTCAACAAGCAGCAGGCCGTGAAGAAAGCTTTTGGCCTCGAAGTAGAGGCTTCGGTTGATGTTTGCTTCGATGCCGCTTCGGGATCCGTTGAGTGAAAGGACATTGCTGAAGGCGTTGATACTGGCAGAAAGGTCAATTCGGTTAAGAACGTGACCCCTGAAAAGGTTCTTTTTGTCTTCATCCGGAACCAGGCGCTGCCAGAAGTTATAGTAGTTTTTAAGAAACGTACCGTTTTCAGAACAATTGGCGGATCCGAAATATCTCCAAGGATATCCGGCAAACAGTTCATCTCCGCCGGCGCCGCAAAGAACGACTTTAACAAATTTACTTGCCAGTCTTGAGAGATAATAATTGGGATAGCACTGGCCCAGTCGCAGTTCTTCAAGGTGCCATGTCAGATCCGGCATGACATGCGCCATGTCGCCGGCATGAAGGACCATTTCGTAATGCTCGGTTTTAAACCGATTGGAAAGCATTTCTGCTGCCGCCCGTTCATCATACCCGGCTTCCATGCCCTGAGCACTTGAAAGATCGAACCCTCCGGTAAAGGTAGTCAATCGTTTCATCTTTGTACTGGCGATGGATACGATGGAACCGGAATCGATGCCTCCGGATAAATAGCTGCCCAGCGGAACATCGCTGACCATCTGTCGTTCAACCGCCTGCACCAAAAGACGATTAAGATGTGCGGCCGTCTCATCCGGATCATCGATGGTTTCATCGGGGTGAAAGTTGAAATCCCAGAATTGAATCGGTGAAGTCTTGTTCCAGACATTCCGCTGCGGATTGAATGTAAAGATTTGATAATGGCCGGGTGGGAGTATTTTTACACCCTTAAACAGCGTGTCTTTGCCGATCATGTTCTGGAAGGTAAAGTATTGATCCAGTGCCTGTAAATTGACATCAACCCTAAAGCCGGGATGTTTTAGAAACGCTTTTATTTCAGATCCGAATAAAATCGTTTCCGGCAGTTCGGCTATATATAATGGTTTGATGCCGTAGCGATCGCGTGCGGCGATCATACGGTTGTGTTTTCGGTCCAGAAATAGAAACGCAAACATGCCGTTAAATTTTTTGATCGCATCACAATCCCATTCGATAAGGGAATTGAGAACTACTTCCGTATCGGACTGGGAAGAAAAGCTATAGCCCAACTGAAGCAGTTCTTCTCGAAGCTCTCTGAAGTTGTAGACCTCTCCGTTGTATACCAGTACATAGCGCTGGTCCGAACTGATCATGGGTTGAGATGCCGCAGCGGACAGGTCGATAACGGCAAGTCGGCGATGGCCGAAGGCGATAAAATGATCCCTGAAGAAGCCTTCGCCATCCGGCCCCCGATATTCGATCATCCGGGTCATGGCCCTGATGGTAGCCTCAGAAATGACTTCTTCTTGATTGCTTAATATTCCGACAAATCCACACATAGTTAACACTGATTACATGGATTACGCTGATTACGCTGATTAAGGAAGTGGTTTTTTAATCTGTGGAATCAGCGTAATCATTCTAAATCTGCGTTAAAATTTTACGTTTAAACTCTAATGACTTACTTCCAAAATTAAGGATAAGTCCAACTTGAAGGCCGGAAGCTTTCAGATAACTGACCAATTGAACTTCATCGATGGGGAGGATTTTTTCACTGGCCTTATTTTCGATGATGACTTTATTCTCTATGACCAGATCGGTACGTAGACTCTTTTTCAAGATAATGTCTTTGTACTGGATGGCATATTCCTTTTGTCTTTCGCAATTAAAGCCTGCTTTTTCTAATTCATATATCAATGACTCTTCGTAAACGGCTTCGAGAAAGCCAGGGCCGAGGGTCCTATGAACTTCCATTGCGGCACCAATAATTTTTTGCGTCAATTCCTGATGCAAATAATTTTCATTCATTTATTAAACCTGCAAACGCTGATTATAAGGATTACACTGATTACGCTGATTAGGAGAATGAAAATGAAAGTTTTTTTTAATCTGCGGAATCCGTGTAATCATTCTGAATCTGCGTTTCAATCTGTGTTAAAGTTCCTGATGCTTTTAACGACATAGGTTTGTTCTTCTTCCGTCATACCCACATAGAGGGGCAGGGTAATGCAGGCGTAATGGGCATGCCAAGCGTTGGGACAAATATCCGGGGGGAGTTCGTATTTGCTTTTATAATATCCCGACAGATGAACGGCATGGGTGCCCGGGACTGAGGCAATTCCGGATCGTTTGAGGTGATTCATCAATGCGTTGCGAATTTTATCGACATTTTCGGGACCCTGATGGGCACCATCGATCCGGCAGACATAGGACTGGTAGGTGTGAGTGTAGCCGGGGGGGCAGACAGGTGCCTTCAACCAGCTCAGACCGGCCAGTAATTCATCGTACCAGGCGGCGAGTTTTTGTCTCTCTTTGATGATATCCGGCAACTTGTTCATCTGAGCTACACCCAGCGCGCCTTGGAGATCCGTCATCCTGTAATTGTAGCCCAAAAGATTGTAATCGGGCAGCGCTCCTTGTCGATTCTGGTGTCGCTTAAGATCGGAAACGTCGGCACCATGATCGCACAATATCCTTAAACGTTTTTCGACGGCGTCATCATCGGTAATAATCATTCCGCCTTCACCGGTAGTGATGAGTTTGCGGGGATGAAAACTGAAGGCGCCTGATATTCCGGATGTTCCTGCAGATTGCCCGTCTATTTTCGAACCGAGCGCACAGGCAGCATCTTCGATAACCGTGAAGCTGTATTTTTTACTCAACGCCATGATTTCAGGCAAATCTGCACATAAGCCGAACAGATGCACCGGAACCAGTGCTTTCGGAAGTGGTCTATTGCTTTCTTTGCAATGTTTCAAATATTTCTTCAGGGCATCGACGGAAATGTTGAAAGTGTCCGGATCAATATCGATAAAAACCGGTTGCGCACCGGCATGTTCTACGGCATTGGCTGTGGCGATAAATGTGAAGGAAGGTACCAGAACCTGATTTCCGGGTTTAATCCCGGCAGCTATCAATGCCAGATGCAGGGCGGTTGTACAGGAGCTGGCGGCAACGGCATGGGCGGTACCGCAAAAATCGGCAACCCTATCTTCAAACTGTTTGACATACGGCCCCTGCACCAGCCATCCGGATATTAGTGGTGCCTGGATGGCAGCGAATTCCTCGGCATCGATAACCGGTTTGGTGATCGGTATCATGTGATGATCCATCCTGTGGGAGATTCTGTTTCGTCCATTGCCATCCAATGATCACAATGGTTACACGGAATTACGGTCTCCCACTGATGCTCCAGATGTTTTTGCCGAATTTCACGGTAAGGTCGGTCCTGCCAAATCCGCTCGATGGTTTTATCCTTAATGGAGCCGAGGGCGTTTTTGTCATCCCGATTCCAGTCATGGTTACAAAGTGCAATGTTGCCGTTAGAGGTGATCACAAAATCCGTAAACGGCTTTTTACAGGCTTTTCTTTGGGTTTTACATCTTTTTTGATTAATTGGATTTAATTTCCCGAACCGACCGTTTTCTGAATGACACGGATAGATGCGGACCCGATCCACCCGGTCTTTCCAGTATTCGATGAACGCCGGGAGTTCTTCACGGTTTTCTTCTATTTCCGTCGCCGACACCTGCACCCTTGTCGAAGCGGAAGGGGTCTTTGAACGTTCCTGTAAAAAGGTATGAATATTATTCATGGCCAGATCAAAATCACCGTTTATCCGGATTTTTTCATAGGTCTTCTTACTTAGGGCATCCAGGCTGAAAGATATAAAATCGATACCGAACTCGAGGAGACGTATCGATGTGTTTCGGTCGAGCAGCAACGCATTTGTTGCCAGTTGCAACTTAGCCGGAGTGTTGGTTGTCAAAAGTTCAACGATTTCAATAAAATGGGGGTGAAGCAGCGGCTCTCCGCGGAAAAAGGGAACGATGGCGTCTATCTTTTTTCCTTTTAACTGATTGACGATTTGTCGGAGGAGTTGTTTGTCCATAAATCCATTGCCGTTGGACACGAATCTGCGCGGGCACATGATACAGGAGAGATTGCAGCAGGATGTCAGTTCGATGGTGATGCGTCGGGGGAATTGATCTGCGTTCATGATCAGAGAAGATATCGATGTTGCTGTTTGCATTTCTTTCTAAAGGGTTTCGTATATCTTAAAAAGCACATTCAATATCTGCCGCTCATTCCAGCAGGTTTCCATAAACTGTCTGCTTTGGCGTCCGATATCGTTTCGCAGGTCTGGGGTATCCATGAGCATATCAATTTTTTCTTCCAGCTGCTTTGGGTCCCGGGCAACAACCCAGGGTAACGCTTTTGCTCCGGTAAATGTTTTTATGGATTCAATATTCCAATCGTCCAGGCCTGCGATCACCGGTTTGCCCTGGCTCAAGGATTCAAGGGAAGAAATCCCGAACCAGCCCCGCATATGGTCAAACACAATGTGACAGGTTCTTTTCAGTTTCAGACAATCGATGTAGGGCATCTTTTCGATGATCATCGATTCTACATTCGGGTATTTCTCCTGAATCCGTGCGATTATCGCGATGAATTCAGAGGTGTGCTTGTGGTATTTTCGTGTCGGTGCCTGGCAGATACGGATAACCTCCTGAGACAGCGTGTCATCATATCGTGGTAAGAAGTTAACATCATTGAGTGGTACCAGGTTGGGTACCCAGGTTGCATGGCCCGCGATTTTGAGCAGGTCCGGTGTGCTGACGATGACTTTCCGATTCAGTTTTCTATACTTTTCATTGTAGTATTCAGCATTGATGATGTAATCGGGGTGGCCGTGATGGTGATGAAGGATACTTTTGCCTTTGATATGGTCCCTGATGACCAAAGGTCCCAGATGCGAGTTTTCGTCTCGGAGTACATGAAAGTGGATGATATCGGCGTCTTTTAGCAGTTGCTCGACCTCACCGAAGTCGTCGCCTTCGATATCCGGCAGGTGGATATCGGTTTCGAAACCGAAACCATATTTTTCAGCAGTTGTGATCAATCGGCAATGATTTTTAGTGTACCGGTTTATGGCGTTGGCAAATGCGATTCCCATGCCGGCCGGATCGTTGTCGGTGATCATTAAAATGTTCATCTGTATACCTTATATATAATCACAGGTCATAATTTCGCAGTTTCGACAGTGCTTCGATAAACCCTTTGCCTTTTTGAAGATGTCCTCGCCAGATCTCCGGTACCCAGGTGCCGGTGTAATCCGCAAACAGGGGCATAATTTTCTCAAAGTCGATATCACCCTCACCGATCTGCACACCTTCTCCGTCCAGACCGTATGCGTCGGCAAAATGAATGTGTCGAATAAAAGGCTTGACGGTTTGTATGTATCGGTAAAGATCCTTGCCCTTGGCATTGCAATAGAGGGCGGCATGGGAAAGATCGAAGCAGATTTTGTATCCGGTTTCCGTGCAGAATCGTTGGATCTCATCGGCATCCATGAAATAATTCCCCTTCCACTGACCGCCGAAATACCAGGGGTAGGGGGGCATGTTCTCGAGCAGTAATTCAATGCCACGGCCGTTAAGTGATTCAAGAGAGGTCAAGAGAGCCTGTCTTAGAATATTCTTATTCAATTTGACATTCAGACTCATGGCCCCGGGATGAATAACCACTTTAGGCATATCCTCATAGTGTGATATCAGAGATTTTGTTAAATCTACGGTTTGTTGAACAATCTGAATCGATTCATTTCGAATGGCCTCGTTCGCGCTGCACAGATCCATGAGATGGTCGCCGATATATTCCGGAGAATGTATAATCAAATGCGGAATATTATATCCATTGGGGGTGTAATCGAGATGAAAATCCTTTTCAGCCAAATGAAATTCAACAACCTTCGGCTTGTGGCTTGCGATTTCTTTGGCGTCACTGAATCGAGATATGAGTCCCCATCGGCTTCGAAAAGAATTTCGGAAATAGATCTTCCGGGAATCTTCTATATCATCATCCACAAAATAATCCCCGTTTCGAACATTTCGATCAATTGCGTGTCCGATGAGTTGATTCAGTTTAGCGGGGGAGAGACCTTTGCCCGGCCCCTGGACCTTGATCATGTCACGTGTGATTCGTGTGCCTGAGGGTATGTCCGTTGCCGCGATTAAACTTTTGGCGAAAAGCTCTCGGTTGAGAATCTCCCCGCGGAGCAGGTACCGGTTGCTCTTTCCCATGGCCTGGTCGGCCACTCGAATATCCCGGACCAACCGTTTCAGTTCATAGGGTTCGAGACTGATTTTATGATCCGGCCCCTTCATTTTTTTATCCAGTGTAATATGCTTTTCAATAATGCAGGCGCCCATGGAGGCAGCCACCAGGGGAACGGTGATACCGATATCATGACCGGAATAGCCCACCGGACAGCCGAATTTACTCAGGCGATTGATCATTTTTAAATTGACTTCCCGTGGCCAGACCGGATAGGTGCTTCTGCAATGCAACAGGGCAAACGGTGCACCTTTTTGCTTTAAAACGGCAACGGCCTGTTCGATTTCTTCCCAGTACGACATGCCGGTTGAGACCAGCATCGGTTTGCCGAGATCCGATACATATTCCAGAAGCTCAAGATTCGTTAGATCCGCAGAAGCGATCTTAAACGCATTGACACCTAACTTTTTAAGGAATTCCACACTGAGCAAATCAAAGGGAGTACAGAGAAATTCGAGTCCTTTCTCATTTGCGTATGATTTCAGATCAAAATAACTCTCCTCTGCAAGCTCCACAGCCTTTAGAATGGGAATCATGTATTGATAGTTTTGTTCGTATTTAACGGTCTCATCCAAAACATCTTGACGATACAGACTGGCCAGGTGCCGCTTCTGAAATTTAACAGCATCCACCCTTGCCTCAACAGCCACATCGATAAGTTTTTTTGCAAGAATGTTATCGCCATTATGATTGATGCCGATCTCAGCGATAATATAAGTGGGGTGTTCCTTTCCGATAATTCGGTTACCAATGGGTAGGGTTTGGGATGAATATGACATGGATTTAAGCCAGCTCGGACAGCTTTTTGACCTTGGTTCTCTTGCTAATGTAGTTTTGGATGGACTTTTCGATTTCCCTCTGCCTTGCAAACGAAGTGATGACAACAGCATCCGGCTGAATTCGCTTGAGTTCTTCGGGAGGACGAATCAGTAGGCCGTTGAAGGGCTTGCCGTGTTTTTTCTTATCACTGTCAACCACACCGATCATCACCAGCTGGGTTTCTTTTATTGCTGCATGGGTTACTTCCGCAGTTTCAGCCGCGCCGAAAAGAGCGATCGTTCGTATGCCCTCCTCGTAGTATCCAAATAATATTTTTGCGATTTCCATTTTTACCGATCCGAAGAGCTGGACAATTTCCGTAGAATAGGCAAGGAGCGATTTCCGAAGCGCTTGATGCCCCTCGGTCGTAAGGTGATATCGTTGGGTTCGATTGGTTTTACCGGTAACCGTAATCAGCTCTTCCTGCTTGAATTGTTTTATGTAGTTATTGACCATAGAACTACTTAGATGGGTGTGTTTTCCGATGACATGCTGGCTGCTCTCTGGCGCGTCATGGATGGAAAGCAACACTGAAAATCTTCTAAACGCTTTGGTCGGTGATAAATATTTGCTACCGAAGGGTTTAATCATTTCTCAGATCTTTCCTCTAAGTGTCAGTGTCCGTTTAATAAATGGACGGTTGGTTGCAAAATAAACTGAAATTATTGAAGAATGATTATCGGTGATGTCTTGATTGCAGGAAACGGAAGCTGAAGAACCCATAATTGCATCGGCCGGATACGGCTCCGCCTTCTGGATTACATCTCATATTTTTGATAACATATTGTAAATACTAAAAATTTTGTTGGATTACTCGATTGTTTGATTTTGTCTCGTTACTGTTTACTCATCGGACGATGGGCGCCCATACTTTAGTAAATTAAATTTTCAATTGCAATCGTAAGCGATAGTAGCAAGAATTGTACCTAAATTTTGTAAATTTATTATTTTCTTTAAATATCAGATAATTATAACCAAATCCGCTCTAATTTGGAATGGAGAGCCCGGTAAAGAATCGCCGGTTGATCGGCAGGAATTTCCATTCAGTGAATGGTTGGTTGCGATCCTTTCAGCAGGGGGCCTGGAGAAGATAGTTATTGGATATGTCAGTATCTTGACAAGTTTGTTGGATTTTTGGCTGACACTTGATGATCTGTTCGTAAGGAACTTGTATGCGGCTCTATTAAGCTCTCCGGGAGGGATGGATTAGAGAGACCCTCGTCCGGTTTGTGGAGACGAAAGGGGAGTTCGTCCCAAAAGGCTATTGACCGGATTTTTGCACAAAATATCCGTCAATAAACAGGGCATCCAGGTTTGATTTCATGAAAAAGGATAGGGCATGTTCCGCTAAATCGACTATCGGTTCCCCCGGACCGTTAAACGATGTATTCATCAGTACCGGAATACCGGTTAAACCATCGAAATAGCGAAGGACATCATGAATCTTTCCGTCTTCTTGCTCGACTGTTTGGATTCTTGCCGAAAGGTCTGTATGGGTGATGGCGGGTACCGATTCGGACTTAACCGTAGCCGTAAACAGCATGTGGGGAGACGGAAACGGGCAGCCGTAAAAGAATTCGGAGGCTTTTTCTGACAGCACCATGGGAGCAAGTGGTCTCCATTGCTCTCGATTTTTGATGGTGTTGACACGGCTCCAATTGGTCGGGTTTTGGGGATTGGCAAGGATCGAACGATGCCCCAAGGCCCGCGGTCCTAACTCGCTCCGTCCTTCAAACCAGCCGATGATTTTGTCATCGGCCAATAATTGCGCAGCCAGTTCTGAATGAGAAGATGATTTTTCCCATTCAATACTCGATCCATATTGATATAGGCAATCTGCAGTCTCTTTTGAATTCTGGGACCGTCCGAGATAAACTGGGTAGGTATCCGGACGATCGGCCGGCAGCGAATGATTCAAGATATTGTAATACAAAGCAAGTGCTGCGCCCATAGCCAAACCGCTATCATCACAGCCTGGCGGAATATGGACATTCTCAAACTGGCTTTCCTTGGCCAATCGGCTATTGGCCGGACAGTTCAGCGCCACCCCGCCTGCATAACACAGATCATTGACGCGAATTCCCGCCTTTAACAGCATGCCGTTAATATTATTGGTTGTCGCCAGTAGTGTTTCCTCGAAAAGTTTTTGCGTGCTGGCAGCAAAATCAGCGTTGAAAGGCTCGGTTATTCGCTGAGTGTCTTTGAACACCGACATATCGTAATTCATATTCTGACCCATCTGCAGGCAATGGTTTGTCCAGTCGATGGCGGCCTGCTTCAGTCCTTGATCCTCCATATCGAATTGATTGCCGACAAATCGATGTTCGAAGAATCGCGGGGAACCATATGGTGAAAGGCCCATTAATTTTCCCGCGGAGCCGACTACCCCCAGCCCCATGATTGTGCCGATACTTTCATAAAATCGACCTAAATTTAAATGGTGGGGTATCAATGGCAGTAGCTGGTTATCAACGCCTAAATAAACCATCCCGCTGTCATAAGCCTCTCCATTATCGGTACCGCCATCGTGGCATAAGATCGCAGCAGGATTGGCATTTATGGGATAATAAGCCGATGCGGCGTGGGCTTGGTGATGGTAGATGTAATAACCGGGTATGGTGGTACCGTTGATTGAAATCACCAAAGGATAATGAAAACCGAATCTTAGGTCCT
>CAYSUA010000036.1:0-12428 GCA_964433795.1 uncultured Desulfobacteraceae bacterium
TCTCTAATACACTCAGACAGTCACACGCGCACGAATCGGCTCACCTCCAAAGCCTATTCCTGTAAGCAACTTGGGCTTTGTGGATAACCGCGAAAATGTATAAAAGGAGGGGCGTGCAAAGGGGGGCTTTATAATAAGGATGGGTTTATGGATGGAGACTGCCGGGGGAATGAAAACGGGAGTAGATACCCTATGGGTTTGAAACGGAAAGGAGGATTTGAAATCGATTCATCCGGGGTTATTGAGATATTCCTGAACCATCTGACTATACTGTTTTTCCAAATCACGGATGTAAGCTTGATTGCCGGTTTGGACGGTCTCCTCAACTTGCCGGGCGACCTTTTCCTTCATCATATGCAGCTGATCCGGATTATTGGCCAGGCCGACCGCAAGGGCCAGATAGGCGCTTTCGGTTTCCACGGCGAGCTCCGGTACGCCCAAATGGGTCAGCATCGAATATGTCGTTCGTTGCACATGCCGGTTTCCCATCAGGGTAACCACCGGGGTGCCCATGCGCAATGCTTCCCAGGAAGTGGTGGTTCCATTATAGGGAAACGGGTCCAGGGCAATGTCCACGGTTCGATAGCGGGCGCGATGTGCTGGTTCGGTCACTGTTTGTGTTAAAAAAATGATGCGATTTGGGGCGACATTAAAATAGGATCGGATTCTTTCCTGTGCATAGTGGGTTTCGGCATACCTGAAGGAAAAGACAAGGCAAGTTGCCGGTGTTAGATGGAGAATCAGGTTCCAGAGTCTTAGCACTTCGGGGCGCAATTTATGCCAGGCGTTAAAGGAAGCAAAAACGACCATCTTTTCGGGTATCCCCAGTTGACTCCGTGTCACGGACGGTGAATCCTGTTCAAAGACGGGAAACGGGAGAAAACAGCCCGGCAAGGACAGGAGGGTTTCCTGGTATTCCGACGCCGCATGATCGCCTTCTGCAAAATCATCGGAAATCCGGTAGTCCATGGTTGGAAGCCCGGTGCCGTGGGGATAGCCGATGGCGGTGATCTGAATCGGCGCCGGGCGCAAGGCAAACATATCCAAGCGATTGTTGCGGGTATATCCGGCCAGATCCACCAAGACCTGGATGCGGTCTTTAAAAATCTGCTCGGCGATTTCCATTTCAGAAAGGTGCGCTACCCGGCGAAACTGCTGCGCCTTTTCACGGATATCGTCGGTGATGTCGTCCTGTTTATCCGTCAGCGCGTAGCAGTAGATCTCGAACCGGTGGATATCATGATGCCTGATGATCTCCCTAAAGAACCAGCCCACGGAATGCCGGTTGAAATCGGGAGACACATATCCGATGCGCATTTTTGACAGACCCTTGAACCGGTGTTTAAACCGGAAGCGGCCGTTGCATTCAGATCCTTTCCATTTTTCATGGATCAGACGGCCGCAGCGAAAATGAAGGCGGGCGACATCCTCGCATGTTCCGGGTACGGCATTGATATACAGGAGCAGGTGCCGGAGCACCGGCAGATCCTGGGCCGTGTATGGATACCGGACGGCGCTGTGAATCAGGGGGTCTGCCTTTTCCCAATGGCCGGCTTCCACCAGCACACGGGCTGTCCCGACCATTGTGGTAATGGAATCGTGGAATCGATGCAATGCCGCTTCCGACACCGAAACCGCTTCGGCGAGATCTCCTGATTCGATGAGGGCGGCCCCGAGATTAAAATGAATCTGCTCGTCTCTAGGATCCCTGAAAAGGGCTTCTTTAAAAAGGGCAGCCGCCGCTTTCAGCCTTCCGCACTCCTTTTGCACAAGCGCCATGTTGTTGAGAGCCTTTGCATTTTGAGGATCCAGCGTTAGAGCCTTTTTGTGGTGGGCTTCAGCACGATTCAAATCGCCGGATAACCGCCAGGCATCCCCCAGATTCGTTTGGATTTCAGAATCTTCGGAACTTATGCCGGATGCATTTTGAAAGCACTCGAGGGCCTCATGACGAAGGCCGGTTCGGGACAGAAGAACCCCCAGGTTGTTCCATGCGTCGGCATTTTTCGGTTGCCGATCAACCGCCTCCCGGAAGCAGGCAATGGCGCTGTCATGATTTCCCTCTTGGAGAAAGATGGCGCCCAGGTTGTTCAGAGAGGCAACGTATTGGGGGGATTGGCGGGGTATCTTCCGGTACAGAGATGCTGCGGAGGAAAAATCTCCCTGCAGTTGTGCGCGGACGGCCTTTTGGAACAGGGCTTCGATGTGATGTGTAGGGTTCGGTAGGGGCAGCATTCGAATGCTTGACGGTTCAGAGGGGAAAATAGGGCGACAAGAGCCTCTGGTAGTCTCTCAGAGTGTTTTTCTTGTGCGCGATGATCCGGTCTGATGTCTCTGGAATGTTCAGACCGAGGATGCGCTGGCAGGCGGTCTCAATTGCTTCATCCGGGGTAATGATTTCCGAGAGAAATCCCCATACGGTGTCGGTGCGTATGGTATTGGCGATGCTAAAGGTCGGGATCCCCAGGGATGCGGCCATGCCGGATCCGTGGACACGGGTGGAGACGACCAGATCGTATCGGTCATAGATGTCCAGATAGTCTTTGGCGTCGAATGAATATCGCAAGGGGTACCGGTCTCCGATGTCCTTCTGAAGACAGATCAGGTCCTCGATCCAGTGGCAGACCACTTCGACTTCACAATACCTGGAAACCGCTTCCAATAATTTCAAGCTGAACGCATAGGTGGCTTCCGGCACGTAAACGCACCGGGCATCCCCTTCTTTGGCATGGAGGGAAAATCCGATCCGGCGTAAAGTGGATCTTTTTTTTTCATGGGGTGCGCAGAGCATCGCCGGGCAGGGCAGCAGCACCGCATCGATATCCGGTGTCAGAAACGCCAGTGCATTTCGATCCCGAACCGCAAATACCTTGGCTTTTTGATGAATCGGTTTTTCGTAGAAATCGGAATACGAACCGTAACCGCTGAGACCTTCATGAAACCCGGGACCCAGAAAAAAAATCGGTTTATCGAAGTGCTCCAGCTTTTTATATAGGGGATCCAGTTTGTACCCCATCCACTCGGGGGTTCCGGCAAACACCACGGCATCGATGAAATCGAGATCGTGATAATCGGCCAGGGAGTTGTCATAGAGTGCGGGCCACATGGAAAAACAGAGTTTTTCAGGATTGATAGTGACCTTCTTGCCGGTACCGATTTCCACGTTTATCCGACGCTTCCGGAGTGCCAGCCGGCGGCAGGCCTCCACGTTCTTGTTCAGGATGACGGGATTGTATTCATTCTGTAGGCTGGAGATGATATTCAATACCCCGAATAGGATGAACTCATCTCCGCAGTTTCCCTGGCGGACGGTGGCGAAAAGGATATTTTTCATTCAATCACACCTTTTAAAAAGAAGGCCTCGAAAGTGCTGCGGCCTGAAGCTGGGGGTAGTGCCGCGTGAGGCGTTTTGAAACATAGAGGTTCGAACCCCTGTGAATTTTAGCCGCCTTTGAAAATAGAAGAAAAAATGCTTCCGAAAGAATATTATCTATTTCCAGGCGATCTGTTTCCGAATGATACTCCAGATAGATCCAATCGATTCGATTAAAATACGGCAAAAGGCCCTGAAGAATCGGAATTTCACACCCCTCCGTGTCGATCTTTATCATCGATATCCGATGGATGCCCAGTGCCTCTATCTCCTCTGAAATCGATACCAGCCGGACCGGTTCATGTAAACGCGTTGTCTCTGCACTCTGAATGACGGAATTTTGGGCAGAGGTATCTTTTCCGGTATAAAGCGGGACGGTCAGCGTTTTGTCATAAAGCCCATAGGGATGACGTTCTATGGTTTCGATCCTCTCCGTGTTTTTTGAAAGATAAACCAGGTTATGGTGAGATGGTTCATAACAGTGGATATACGCTTCGGGACAATGGAGGTAAAAATAGACGGCAGCCGCACCGATGTTGGCGCCGATATCGATAATCGTTTCCGGTCGATATCCCGGAAGTTCGACGATGGGATAGGCGCCTCCGTTGATAATCCCGGTGATTAAGTTTTTTACGAACACCGATTTTGGAAACCAGAAATCCAGCGCCCGGTCCGATGTCTCAATTTTCATATGAACCGAATCCGTCGCGTTAAACGGAATCGGGTGAGATTCAGTTATAAACATCTTAGTCACCTCCCCATGCTTTGGAATATGGAAACAAACATTCTATTCGTAACCAAGCTTTTGTAGAAGACCCCGGCTGTGATGTAGGAAGACATCAAGGCTCTGCCGGTCAAAATGGTGCTTCCAGTCTCCTGCAATACCCTTTCTAAAAAAGGATGAACGGTCTTCCTGACCGCTTTCTCTTCCCTGTGAAAGCTTCTTAAAAGACCCGGATTCCCGGCACATTTCCACCATGGGCGCAGATGGGTCGACGTCCAAAAATTTCAATAATCGGTGGATGGTATCAAACGGTTGCGCAAGAAGGTCTTCGTAGCGCAATTCGACATACCGGCGTGGATGTGCCCTGCCGAATGAACGCGCCGCCAGCACATCTTGCGTCCATGCGGCGGCGATATTTTCAGCAAAAGCCGAAAAGCTGGGGAATCGTTTTTCAAGTGTTTCCTTTTCGGTACGCAGATTGTGAAACCAACCGGATACGGCGACATCCCGACCGTCGCGAATAATATGGACATATTTAATATTCGGCGACAACTTCGCGGTGAACTCCATATTGATCAGGTGGTCCGGATTTTTCATTCCAATGCACTCGATGTCCGAATCTTTCCGTATGTTGCTGAACAGCAGACCGAGAATGGAAAGAAACAGATAGTCCAGATCGTTATCTACCACCAGACCGTATCGGGTTTTCCGACCGATGTATTGGGTGTTTATTTTTAAGATATCGCTATTGTATTGATCGCGGAGTTGCCCAATGCTTCGACGGATCATATTAATATTCGACTCCCCGGCGCAGAGTACTTGCGGGTGCCCATCGATGATGTGCTGAAGCCATGTCGTACCGGATTTGGGACAACCGACGATAAAAAAGAGTTTTTTTCCCAAGACGTGATTCACCCCCGTTTGAGTCTGATAATAAGACCCATTGACGTCTGTGCTTTCAATTGAATTACCGTCTTTTGATGCCATATCGTCTGCAGCACTTTGAAAAGCAACGGTGATGGCTTCAATCTGCTCTCCGGAAAGGTACGTTCCGTAACGATTGAGGCTTTCTTGGACTTTATCCAAGTTCCCGGCGGAAAGATCATTTGAAATTGAATTATAGACCGCATCCGGATACTGAACATTTATGCGGAGAAGTTCGTTAAATACCTGTTCGGCTTCCGCATATCGTCCGAGACAATTCAATGCAACGCCTCTATTGTTAAGTGCTGTCGCGTTATGAGGATCCATTCGAATGATATCGTTGAAAACATTCAGTGCTTCGGTGACGTTTCCATCTGAAAAAAAATTTTCGCCGGCTGCAATTTGATCTCTAAACGGATTGGTTTCCATTTGGTGTTTCCCCTTTACTCAGTATTTTAATTCTTTTCCGAAAGCATCATTGCGGTTCCGGTTATGTCGGTTCCGTTGATAAGTCCCAATACGTCTTTCTTGTCATTTTAAAAAACGACTGCATGGGTATTTGAAATGCTTTCGGATGGTCGCTTTGCTTCAGGACGGCATAGATATTCGCCGAATCGGACACAACAAGGTCCTGCGGGTCCATCCGTTCCTGCAGTGCCCTGAGGATGCCGTCTCTTTCACGAAAACCGATCAGTTTGCCGTCCAGATTTGCCATAAAGAAAAGAAGCCCGTATTCGTTGTTTTCCGCCAGGTCCCAGTAAAACGTGGGTTGCATGTTGTAGAAGCCGTGATCAACCCATCCCCAGAATGGCATAACGTGTAACATGATGCCCCCGGGAGCAGTCAGGTCATGGACGGTTTTAAAGAACTGGTAGGTATTGAATACGTGCTCGCCGGTGCCGAAATTGATCGTAATGTCGAATTTTTCTTTAAGTGAAACAGGTTCATTGAGATCAAACGGGTAAGCCGCGTCGGTTCCGTGAAGATCGATAGCGCAAATGGATCGATAATTTAGAAAAACTTTATAAAAAATCTTGGCGATATCGAAGATGCGTGCTTTGTCTTTCCGTTCTTCTACCGCAGTCAGTTCTGCCGTAAGCAATTGCTTATCGACATCCTCCCTTTTAAGGGCTCGGATGTCATTAAAAAGCACTTGAAGGGGGACATCTCCGTGCCAATGCTGCTCTCCCAGCTCTATGACGTCAGGATCAGGGGGCAGCACGTTCCTTTGGGACAGCCAGGATAGAAACGTGTATTGAAAATGTGAAATAGACATATTCTTCTTTCAGTTGGAAGGCCGGTCCGGATGTTCCGTGGGCCCGGGTCGGTGCTATTGGGGCCGGGTGATGTTCAATTCCCCGTTTGTGAAGTCTGCATGAAACGTTCCGCCTTTTGACAAGTATTTTATCAAATAATCGTACCGTTGCCGGATTTCGTCGAGTTGCTCCATTACCTGAAATAGGCCGCAGTATGCATCCGGATGAACCAGGGGAACCGGTTGACCATTTTGGAAAATATCAGAGGCGTTCTGTAAATCAGGCAATAGAGAACACTTTTCCGACACGAACAATAGAATGTTCTGTCGCAGATGCCAGAAAATCTCCTTATCTTCCCAGATTCCGGGTCGAATAACATCAAAACATTGGTATCCTTGGGTTTTAAAAATATCGGCCCAGTAAGCGGGCCACTGTTCATTGAGGTGGTTGTGGCCACCCTGATATGGAATCGCAGCGGAAAACAGGATCATATCCCCATGGCGCACCAGATTTTCGACAAAGCTTCCGGCACGATCCGGTTTAAGGTGTTCTGCGACTTCGAGCGATATGACCAATTCGTAACGTCGGAATAGATCAAACGGATTCTCCAAATCCCTGGTCAGCACATGCGCCGGCTTAATATGCAGATTTTTTGGATTCAACCAGGGGCCTTCGACCCCTTGGATATGTTCAACTCCCAAGGATTGTGCTACCGAGAGCCAGATCCCCAGCCCGCACCCGACGTCCAGAACGGAAGCGGGATAATGCATATCAAATAGGAGATTTAAAACTCTGAAAGCGGAACGAAATGCAATGGGTGAATCCGGTACGAGCTGGTTGTCGTGCAAATCCCTGTATATGGTATTCCGTTGATCCTGTGTACTTTGAACTCTGTTTGAATTATCTGTCTCCATGGCTTCTCGTCCGTGCACTTATAACTCCAATAATGTCGTCTTGGGGGGGGTATAAAGATTATGAGTGCTGCCCCAATGATGAATGCAATAGGTTTTTTCCGGTCCCTGGTACATATGATTACTCGAAAAATGCTTTGGAATGAAATAGTGACTCGGATAGACGGTCAACTTATCGTAATCATGTTTGATAATGGTCTGGGTAAAAAAGAGTGGACCGGTTTCGATCCACGGCAAATCGGTGGTAACGGATTCTTTCTGTTGGAGTTCCTGAATAAGAATCCGCATGAGTTCATTCCCCTTTGTGGCCCCTATATAGCAATTTGCCAGCAGGATTCCCCGGGAATCCTCATTTTCAAAACAACAAAATGAGTCATTATCCGTCAAGTAGTCGTCCAGCGGATTGATGAATTTCGTGTCGGCATCTATATAAAATCCACCATAGCGATACAGAATTTCATATCTCATGATGTCTGATATACCGGCCTCAGGATAATTGGATTGGTGATGGGCCATGCTGTCGATGTGCTTTTGATTGATGAAATCGGTGGGCAGATTTTCTTCCGTCCATAACCGGTACTCCCAGGTGGGATTCATCTGCCTGCATGTTTCCATTAATGCCTTTGGCCGCTGCCTGCTGCCGATCCATATTTGATGGATAATTTTAGCTATTTTCATGGAGCTTAACCTTCATCGTGATTTTATCCATACCGCGAAGCGCATCGATATCGGATGAATTTTCTTCTAGGATTTCCTGGTAAAGATTTGTTGCTGCGGTCATATCACCAAGGAACCCGTAGATATCTGCAAGCGCCAACCAGGTTCCACGATCTAGGCGGGGGGCTCTGGCCTTCGCTTTTCTGAATGCTTCCATGGCCTGATCGATCATCCCCAGCCTTGCTGCGGCAAAGCCATAGGCACGCAGTGTATCGAAATCATGTGGTGCGATGGCGAGTGATTTTTCATATGTATTTTTCGCATCATCGAGCAATGCGCTATCTTCGTAGCATCTTCCAAGGTAGTAGAGGATTCGGGCTTCGATATTCGACAATACCGGGAAATCCTCAATCATTCGTGGGGCGCGAATCGCTGTTTCAAGGTGGGGTAGGGCTTGAGCCGAGTTTCCGATCAATACGTGTGTAGCGCCCATTAAATAGTGCATATACCAGCTATCCGGATACTCGAGGAGCGCCTGCTTAAGCAACGCCACTGCCGCTTCCCCTTGCCCCAGCTGGAGATAGCAGTCAGCCAGCGTGACATAGGACTTTTTATAAAAACGGGCTGACGGTCCGCCCCTTGTCCGGGCCATCAAAAGGCGTTCAATGCACAGATCATACTCACGCATACCGAAATAATTCTGTGCCAACCTGGCATGATCTTCGGTGGATAATCCGTACTCTGCTTCCTTTTTTAACAATATTCTAAAGTTGCGCTTCATTTTTTTATTAAGCACGTCGAGATCGGAATAACCGGTATGAATGATGGCGATGTCCTTTTTAATAATTCGAATACCGCGGTCGTGCAGGGAGGGTGTGAGTTCCTCGTGGACGGCTCCTTCAAAGCCGATACCCTCGATGTGTGGAAAGATACGCAATTGATAATACACAACATCTTCACCTAAACTGTTTCGACAGATGATCTGAAGCGCATATGCTTCGGTTGCATCGGAAGGGAATCCGTTTTTCAGGATGGCGATTTTTTCAATATCTTCGGGCTCGATGCGATCGTCTGCATCCAGCCATAGAATATACCGTCCGTTGGCATGCCGGATCGATTCATTTCTGGCGGCGGCAAAATCGCTAATCCAGGGGAAGTGGTGTATATTTGCTCCGTATTGCCGTCCGATGGCCACCGTATCATCGGATGATCCCGTATCGACGATGACCATTTCATCCACTACCGGCTCGATACACGCCAGGCACCCGGGAAGATGCTCCGCTTCGTCTTTGACGATCATGCACAGGGACAGCAACGGTCGGTTATCATTTGAATTCAATTAACGGTTGCTTTCTTACGGTTGCGTTCTATGCTCCCGTCATTAGGCGTTCCTCGCATCTTTGCAAGGCATCCTTTAACGGCGGCCAGTAAGGGTCGATCTTGAGTGCCTGCGTATATGCTGCGGCCGCTTTGGGCCAGGATTGATCGCCGGCATGGAGTGCTCCCTTTTCAATGTATGCTTCGATTTTCTCAGGCCGATTACCGATGGCTGATTCAACCTGATCCAAAGCCGGCTCTTTTAGTCCTTGGGCAGTAAATATTTTTGCTGCTAAAAGCAGGCTTTCATAGTTTTTCGGTTGGATGTGTAGCGATGTCTGCACCATTTCAAGGGCCAGATCCGTTTGATCCAGATAGAGGCATAACTCTCCCTTCGTGTGCCAAAGGTACGGGTTGTCCGGTTCCGTTTTCATTTCAAGGGTTTTGCTCAACAGTTCAAAGGCTTTTTGATGTTCATGGTGTTGTGACAGTGCATTTGCAAGGTCTACAGCCGTATGACCGATGCCGGCATAATGCTTGAATGCATCGAGTCGATCCGAAAGGGTGAACGCATATCGGGTCTCATTTTCAGTATAATCGTTGCGCAGTTCGTGTACATAGCGGGTAAATTTGTCCAGCTCATTTTCTCCCACCACAAAGAGCGTGTGTGCCTTGATGTCAAACCAGATATTCGGACTCACTACGCCTTCTTTAAGAAGTTTGTGGTAGATCGGTGAATCCGGAAACATGGCAAAGCTGGATATGTCGCAAAATGTCGGTCGAATGTCCCGGACCAATTGTTTTGTTAGTGCGATACTTTCATCATCTTCACCGGGAAACCCGACAATCAGAAAACAACCGGTTCCAATCCCCGCATCGCGTGTCATGCGGAAGGCCTCTCTGATTTGTTTTACATCCGCCCTTTTACCCATGGCCTTTAGCATGCGCTCGGATCCCGACTCCACACCGAAATCGATGCGGATACACCCCGCTTTCTTGAGCCATTCCAGACGCTCCCGGCAAAGGGTATTCACCCTGGACATACAACGGAAGCGGATAAAGAGGCGTCGATTTATGATTTCCCGACAGATTGAAACTACTCTGTTTTTGTCCAGCGTAAATAGATCGTCATTAAAAGAGATCTCTCGGATGCCGTGATTTCGATAGAGAAGCTCAATCTCATCCACCACCCATTCGGGGGAATGATATCGAATCATGCGCCCCCAGTATTGGCTGGATGAACAGAACGCACACTGAAACGGACACCCTCGAGACGTGCTGATCGTATCATATGAAAAATACTCGGCCGGATGGGGCAGGGCGGACAGATCGGTCATGAACGATCTGGAAGGATTTTCCATGATACCTTCTCCGTTTCGGTAGACGATTCCTTGGACGTTTTTCAAATCACCCGATCGTTCCCAGGTTTCGATCAGCTCAAGAAGGCTCTCTTCGCCTTCACCACGGACAATGCAATCGATTTCCGATACACGGGCCATAATGTCTTTGGCTAAAAAAGAGGCATGGGGCCCGCCGACGATGATTTTAGCATCCGGCAGCACGTTTCGGATCACTCGAATCAGATCGAGGGTGGCAAACCGGTTGAGTGTGAGCATGCTCAAACCGATATATTTCGGATTATATTGCGTCAGTAAAGATACCCGTTCCACTTCCGACAGGTAAGAGAAGTTTTCCACCGAGGCCGGGATGCCGTTTGCGATCAGATGGGCAGCCAGGAAGTTGAGGCCCATGGGAACCCTGAGGGATTTCGCCTTTTCGATGATGCCCACGGCCGAGCAATACAGTAACAGCACCTTGGGCCGCTGCATCGGATGATGCCTTCCTTTGAATTCGGTATCATCCATAAGAAACCCCTATTTTTTGGGATATTTCTTTCGGTTTCCTGAACATGACAAACGACTGGTATCCGGTATCCATGAGAATATGCTCATACTCCCCGTTGGTAACCAACTCATCGACAACCTTTTTGATCGGCGAATGGTTCTGCCCATGCTGATCATACCATCCGAAATAATCGTGTAGGATAAAATATCCGCCGGGACGAAGGTTCTCGGGGACAAATCGTTCAACATCATTCTTACATCCCTGATAACTGTGATCTCCGTCGATAAAAATCAAGTCGACCATACCTTTCATGTCCATTTTACCGGACGATTGATTAATGAATTCGACATAATCGGATACCCCTGAATGCTCAATCCGATCTTTCGCCTCTTGGGTCGGAAAGGGATCGATGGAATAAAGTTGTCTCTTTTTCGGTTGTTCGAAAGCGGCGTAGTCGATATCGGGTCTCTGTTTGTGTTTGTGGGGCTCTTGCCAGCCGATATCCAGGAATTTCAAGGCGCTCGCCAAGGCAAGGGTGGAAAATCCTTTAAATCGACCGATTTCAATAATTTCCGAGGCATTGATGGTGACGGCCAAAGAGAAAAGACTCATACCCAGGCCGAACTCAGATCCGCCGGGTGCGATGGCTTTACGCAGAAGGGAAAAGAATCGGCCGTAATATGGGTCCAGCGCTTCATGGTTTCCAGAGAGATGTTCCTCTTCCACATTCTGTTCCGCGCTAAACGATGAGGCCCGAATGCCGCGGTCTTTGATATCCGAGACTTCGGACTGATGTATAAACAGACTCTGGAATTCGGTTTCCCATTCTTTGGCAATGATTTCCCAGCGGTTATTTCCATAGATATACATACGCGCCTGGCGGCTCAATTCTTTCCAACGATTATCATCCTCAACGATATTGCAGATTTCATCCACGAAACAGTCCTGATAGGCCTCGGATCGAGGATCACCGTCTATTAAAATGCCGCCGGCAGCTGCGGTTTCAGGCAGTGCCCCTAAAGATGTGGTTACGACCGGAATTCCGGCAGCCAGAGCTTCCATCACTGCAATGCAAGAGGTTTCGGCGAAGTGATTGGGATATGCCATGATGCCTGCTTTCAGCAGGGCTTTGGCAAGATCATCTTGGCTTACACTTCCTTTTAATGTAACGCCGGGTTGATCAGACTTGCGATACAGATGACCGTATGCGGCTTCGTCCTCGGCGCTGTCTACACCATAAACTTGCATGCTGCTGTATATATCCAGCTGTGCATCAGGCATGCGCCGGCGTATCCTTGGAAAGATATCGAGCAGTATGTCGAGGCCGCGAAAAGGTGTGCTGGTATAAATAAGTTTCCGGTAATTACGTTCAGGTGGGAGATTTTCATAATGATCCCAAAATACACCGTTTCGGGTGACAT
>CAYSUA010000036.1:12438-18535 GCA_964433795.1 uncultured Desulfobacteraceae bacterium
TTGAATGTCTCCGATAACATGCGGGTTTGCCATTGACTCACCGTGAATATGCGATCGATGTTTGCGACAACCTCCGGGCGGGCCAGAAATTCCACAAAGGGTTGATCATGGGCATCTTCCGTCCAGAAGATACGGATTTTTGCCTGAACCCGGTTAATGAACGGATGAAAAATACGGGATGCCACCAGGATGTCTGCAGGCTTTTTCTCCAGCACTTGGGTGTAGGTGAGAAGATCACGATATTCGACGCCGCCATACGTCCCACGGCCGTCTTTGACAAACACGCTTACTGAATGTCCCATGCGGGCAAGGGTGCGGGACATATGGATAACGGCGGTTTCTGTGCCTCCGAGAGGGCTATTTTCCAACGCATCGCCGAAAAACGGTGACCCGCCCCACAGAAAGACAATGTCGAGATGGTCCGTATTTTCAGCACCGATGACTGAATCGGGGCGGGACTGTAGGTTTTCCGACCGGTCTTCGAAAACCCGGGCATAGCGCTCAAGGGCCTTTTGATGATCCGGGGCGACCTCGAACAGCTCATGATACAACGTTCGGCAGTCCTCCATCAGCCCCTGGTTTTCAGCTTCAAGTGCTAATTGAAAAAGCGTGTCCGAATGTTTCGGATTCACTTTAAGTGCTTCCTGGTATTGCTCGATGGCTTCGTCTTTTTGTCCCAGTTGTTCGAGCGCATAACCGCAATGGTATCTGAGCTCTGCATTGGCGGGTGATTTTTCAAGCGCATCGATGATTATGTTGAGGGCTTTTTCATATTCATGCGCATCCATGTAAACGCGGATGAGTGAGAGAGTATCCTTATTGCTGTCCATATCGGTTTTTCCGGGAATGATCCGTCCCGTCATCCTTTCTTTGTTTTCCGGATTCGATTCTACCACAGCCGGGGGGGCAAGGGCATCTACTCCGAGATCCGTTTGGGTTAAGGCCGGAACACGATTTGGAATCGTTGACTGGTTGGCCGTCTGCTTATTGATTGCCATGGCTTCCAAATGTTCTTTCGGCGGTTGAAAATCGGGGTCGATGGCCAATGCTTTGCGAAATTCTTTTACAGCTTCCTGAAGCCGGTTCTTCTTTTCCAGAAACAGACCCAAATTATAATGAATGACATGGTGATCGGGATGGTGTTGAATCGCTTGGCGATACAATCTTTCCACCTCATCCATGCTTTCGTTTTGGTTTTGCAGGATTTGGGCCAGGTTGTTGCAGGCGCCGATGTGCGATGAATCTAACACCAACAAGTTTCTGTAGTATTTGATGGCTTCAACCATATTCCCCTGGCGGGCCAGGGCGATTGCCAGATTAAAGGCGGCTCGTGTGATTTTGGGATCAATCGAGACTGCTTGCTTTAATGTGGATACGGCCGCATCGATGTGATCCATTTCCAGATACTGGACGCCCAGCTCTATCAGATTTCGCGGATCAGTGGGGTGATCGGTGATTTTCTTTTCACCGATCCGCTGATAGAGCAAATGTTTTCGGTGCAGCCGAGTTTCGTCGAAAAATTTGCCATAATGGTGAATCGGTATATCCGTATCGATGATTTTTCGGCCCTGTTGATAAAGATCGTGCTCCACCAACTCATGCACGCTGCCCTTGAATCCGACATCGGGCAGGTTTCGAAACAGCCGAATCAGCGGGGATTCCGTATATCCCGGACAACCCCGGGAAAGCGGGGTCGGATTTGCTAATATTTTCCAATCGGCACGGGCCGATTGATGTTGATAGGTTCGTTGCATGAGTCGATACCCGTCTGCCCGGTCATCTTCGATCAACTGTCGTATCCGGGGATGATCGTCTTCATCGATTACTTCATCGGCATCGAGCACCATTATCCACTCAGACTCGGCATACATTAGGGAATGATTCCGTGCAGCAGAAAAATCATCATTCCAGGTGAAGGAATAGACGCGTGCGCCGCAAGACCGGGCAACCTCAATGGTCTGATCACTGGAGCCCGTATCCACAATCACCATTTCCCGGGCCAGCTCCTGCACGCTTTTCAAGCAGTCTGCGAGATGATCGGATTCGTTTTTTACAATCATGCAGAGGCTGATTCCGGGTTGATTCATCCTATTATCTCTCGTGTCGCATATTTAATCGATATATCCCGAGGTGTGGGCATGCTTTGGAGTTGAGCCAGTATGGGTATCCCGGACTGTCGGATCCGTTCAGTAACCTCAATCAGACGATTAAAAAAATGGTGGGACGCATCGATTTCCAGCCGTTGCCGCCGTGCGGCATCAGACATTCTCTCTTTCTGATACTGGAGTCGAAATTGGTTAAGGACAACTTCCGCCATCTGATCTTTTACCGACTCAAGGAAATCGCTGTGTCGGTCAACCCGGTTTGCGATATCATTAATTTGTTCTATTTGCCCGTCGTTTGCTCTCGTGGTACCATTATTATTTATGAAATAATCAGAGATCGGTTGAATCAACGACAATGCGGAACGGCACATTGCTTCAAGTACTCCAGCCTCTTCCAAGAACGCCGATACCACCGCCGCCGCTTTGGGTATGTCGAAATGTCGATTCTTGCTCCACAGCTCATGATATGGCACGGTAGACTGCATCCACGTGTTTTCGGGGCAGCCGTTCGCCGCTTCTTCAAGTGTCATGACTTCCGTTCCCGGGATATGGGCCCCGCCCTCGCTGGCATCGATGCATCTGGCACGGGTGTTGCGGATTTCTTTTTCGAAAAGGGTGATCATTCGAATAAATTGGGAGATGGTGGGTAAGGGATCTCCGTGGATACCCGGTACGGTTGGAAGACTTTTATCGGCCGTATCCATATTCCAGGCAGTCGGGCAGTGTTTTGCATGATCGCCTTCTGGAGAAAAGGCCAGGTCAAGCCCGATAAAGTGGATCGGATTTGCACCCATTTCGCGGGCCAGATAGAAGGCGAAATGGGCGACACTGAATCCATAAGGAAATTCGGCGGCTCCGCCCATGAGTGACAAGGACCACCGGCACAGGCTGTTCGGATTACCGAATATGAACTTTGCATTGGGAAAACGTTTCGGAATGGACGGATGGGTCATTGGACAAAATGCCAATGTAATCTGTTCGCACAAAGCATCTGGGATGGGATCGAATTTCTTTCCATTGCGGGGTGACGGCTCGACAGAGACCACCACATCTGGAATGATCTCATGGTGCTTCAAGGACATCAGCGCCGCATCCACGGCAATTACATGAAACCGTGACCGGTATCGCTTTAGAACCGAAATGTTTTTGTCCAGGGAGGGACCGGCGGCCACGATAACAGTCGGTTTTTCAGTAAGTCGGCCAAAGAGCATGTCAATCGGAGCGGCATCGAAAATTGCGGGCATGTTACCCATTACGGCTTCGGCGATCGGTAGACCTTGGCCAATGAGACTGCGGAAGCTGTCTTGTTGCGCCAGCACAAAGGCTTCGATTCGTTTTTCCACCATCTTATAGGATTTCGGATAAATTTTTTGTGAAGGCGGGTGAATTAATTTGTTAATCCGGCCGGCCGCTACCTTCAAATATTCCTGATCCAAGGAGCTCAGTACAGATTCCATCTGATCTGTCGTGAATATCCGGACGCCCTCTGTGTTGAGTAGTGAAGTTAGATTCATTAGCCTGCAGGCTTTGAGAATCACTTCTGGGTTGGCTTCCAAAACAAACAACCGATGGTCCGGGTGCATTCGGTTTTGGATACATAGTGGCAGATATCCCAGGCCGAATCCCATTAGAATCGTGATGTCTTCTCCCCGGAATTCGTGATCCCGGATCATCTGTTCGGCTTCTTGAACAGGATTATGGGGATCATGAAGGTACTGTGTACTGTGGTCCGATCCGCAATATAAAAGCGTGGGATGTCCGCTGGGTGTAGCGATTTCGTGATAGACTTCAGTTGAATTCCATTCGTCTAAAATCGTAAAAAGCGACAGATTGGTTTTACGGATAAGGCTCAGGTTTTTGGATTCACGATCAGTCAAGAATTGGTCCTACCGCCATACTTTCGTTGAGATGACTCCGCACCTCGGTGTCGTCATGATGGATCGATAAATACCGTTGATAGATGGATATGGCTTCATCGGATCGACCCAAGTCCTTTAGAATCGTCCCACAGTTTAAGACGGCATCACGGTTGCCGATATCGGACGCTAATGATTTTAAGAAAAATTCAAGCGCGTTTACATCATCGCCCATCGTCCAGTAAACAACACCGATATTATTGCACACAACGGAACAATGGGGAGCCTTTTTATAAACATCCATAAACGTTTCAAGCGCTGCCGGGTTATTGCCTGCAGAAAAGAAATCTTCTCCTATTTGAATGGACGTTTCAGTATATGTTTTAAAATCACTGACTGAATTGTCGTTTTTTGCGACCTCAATGTTATCGAAATACTCAGAGAGAACTTTGTCGATGAGAACGGTATGAAAATGCCGATGCTTTTTTATTGGTAACGCTCGGGGCGTATATGTGTTTACGATGTGTTCCAGGAAACGATCCGGTGTGGTAAATCCCTTTTTGGGTGCATCGAGAATGGAATCCGCAACGATGCCTCTGAGCATTTGTTTCAAGAAATTTTTGGGAGTATCGTCTGAGTACCGCCATGTTACCGGCAGCGAAAAAACAAGCTCAACCAGTTTGTGATCCAGAAAAGGCACCCGGACTTCTATCCCGTGCCCCATTCCCAGTTTATCGCTAATGTGTAGACAGTTGCCTGGAAGCCAGGTGGAAAAGAGGATGGCTGATAACTGATCCAGGCCATTATCGGCTTCATGCAGATACGCGTCCAGCGGATTGGCATATCGATATTCCATTTTATCCGGCCAATTCATATCAAGAGATTTCCAGTAATTATCAAAGGGTTTAAGATAATCGATGGGATTCTGGAAAAGAAATCGGTTCATTTGTGAAAAGCGATAAAACTCGGAAGAAAAATATTGTCCGAATTCAGATGCATTCTTTTCATCAATCGGTAGTTGTCGGTCCAACACATTTTTAACTTCCAGTTGCCGAGCGGTAATATTGTGGTATGGATATCCGAAAAACAGCTCATCTCCTCCCGTACCGTTAAGCAATACTTTAAATCCCAGATCTCCGGCTTTTTTGTATATTCCCCATTGGGGAATACATACCGGATCTGCTACCGGTTCATCGATAACAGCTGTATATTCATCAAAGAATGTTTCAAAGTCTTCGGTATCCAGCTCGATTTCGTGCCAGATGATGTTGCTTGCATCGGCCAGGTTCTTCGCATTCTCGCGTTCATCACAGAGATGGTGACCTGCATACCCTACGGTTATGGCATGAACCTCTCTTTGTGAAGCGGCAGACAGTGCAGCCACTGCAGACGAATCGATACCCCCGCTGAGCATGACCGCCACGGGAACTTCGCTTTGAAATCTCAGATCGATGGACTCTTTTAATACATTCAGGACATCTTCCTGCGCATTTTGGATGCTTCCGGTGTAGGTCGGTTCATAGGATGCTTTCCAATACTTTTGGAGCCGAACACCGGCATTATCCACGATGGCGAACTCTCCGGGCAGCATCCGCTGGACCTGTTTTATAAACGTGCGACGCATGTCCACCGGATATGTAAATTCCATCAATTCTCTGATGATATTGAAGTCAGGATCTGTAGATTGAAGTGCATGATTGCTGATTGCTTTTAATTCCGAGCTGAATACGATACCTGTCGGAATCTGGGCAAAATAGAGCGGCTTAATTCCTACAGGATCCCTTGCCGCCAGCAATTGTTTTCGGGTCGTATCCCATAGGGTGAAGGCAAACATCCCCCGTAAATCATGAAGACAATCCGTGCCTTTTTCTTCGTAAAGATGGACGATGACCTCACAATCACTGTCGGAACGGAACCGGTGACCGCTTTCTTCAAGCCGATGTCTCAATTCCTTGCAATTATAAATTTCACCATTGCAAACCAGTACCAGTCGTCCGTCTTCGTTGACCAACGGTTGCCGGCCGTTATCCACACCGATGATGGATAACCGTCGCATACCCAGCGCAACCTGATCATCTGAAAAAATACCTTCATCGTCCGGTCCGCGATAAATCATCTCTTGATTCATTTTGCGGA
>CAYSUA010000037.1:0-18528 GCA_964433795.1 uncultured Desulfobacteraceae bacterium
TTCAGTTTCGACTCAAGATGTCTTATTTTCTTTTCCCGAATCGATTTGTTCTTATGTGCATCCTGAAGCTTGTAAAGCAGCTCATCAATATTGACCGGCTTCATCAGGAAATCAAAGGCTCCGAATTCCATACCTTCCCTTGCCGCCTCCAGGCTTGCGTGCCCGGTCAACATGATCACTTCAACCAGTGGAAACCGTTTTTTAATTCCCTTCAGGGTTTCGATCCCGTCCATTCCAGGCATTCTGATGTCTAGGATCACCACATCCACCGGGGTGTGTGCCAGAAAAGACAGGGCTTCTTCCCCGCTCTCGGCGCCGTAGACATTTTCATGGCGTTTTTTCATTCGCTTGAGTATGGTTTCCAAAAAATCCTTTTCATCGTCCACAAAAAGAGTAGTAAATGTGTTCACTGTGTTACCTCCCCTGACTTATCGCTTCCTGACTCACCACCAGGACCCAACCGATCTGTTTTGAGAACGCACAGCATAATTTTAAGTATGACAATATCTGGCACTGCTTAGCATAGACCATAGCAAGCCACATGCCAGGAATGTGGCCACAGGAATGTGGAAATAACTATATGAAACTAATAGATATTCTTAAGGAAGGGAAAATTGTCGGGTCCTTGGAAATGACCTGGGCTTGTCGGGATTTTTTACATGTTGTAAAGGTAATGCTCTTGAGCTTATTAATGCCCGCTCTTAATACGGTCATCTTTTTTTACACTCTGTAAAAAGTTTGAACACCCGCTACGGCTGGATGTCGTCACCCCATATGGGGACATATTTAAAAATGGTATAATTTTCAGACCGTTAATCCCATTTGGTTATGACCGGCACTATTGGCACACCCCTTGCGTTTATACATTAACAAAGCCGGTTTAACAGGTGAAGATATTTCAAAGAAAACAGAACAGGCCAAGATATAGGCTCCGGAATGCGCACGAAAGCAAAACCCTTTCGCTTTGTACTTACTTTTTCTCTTCGGCCGACGCGTTTTTCTGAAATTATAACTCCCGACGGATCTTCTCTTTGGCTCTCCTCAGCGTTTCACTCAATAACTCTATATCCACCGGTTTTTGCAGGAAGGCAAAGGCTCCCAACTGCATGCATCGCTCTTCTTCGTGCCGAGACCCGTGAGCTGTGAGAATGATCACCTCAACATTGGGGCGGGTTTCCTTGACTTTTTTAAGGACTTCAAACCCGTCTACACCGGGCATCCTGAGATCCAAGATCATGACTTCAGGTTCCTCTTCCTTGATGAGATCCATGGCGGATTCCGCATCGTAACATACCTCCGCCCCGATATCGCAGGTGATGAGCCTTTCGGATAATGTCTGCACAAATTCCCGCTCATCGTCCACCAATAAGACCTTTGACGGCAGGGTAAAATCGTGCTTCCGGTAGACATTCGACTGGTGGTATTCTTTACCCACTTTTGTCTCCACAGCCAAAACGCCATCCACCCGGCTGGCAATATTCTGAAGCTCGGTCTCAAGTTTTTCGAGTCGTATCACATGCTTATGTATCGTCAAGGTGACCGCTCCGTCCAGAACATCGATGTCCACAGAGTGCCCTTCTTTGATGAGCTTCTCTTCAACCCGGGCGGCGAGTAGGAAATCGCGGATCGCTTTTCGAGAGCGCTCGGTGGGTTGGATCACCTTCTTACCGGCGTTTTCAGAAATAATGGTTGCCGCATCTGAAAGGCTGGTTTTATCCATGGGGAGGATGATGTCGTAAAGAGACTCGTCCCAAGGGTCTTTGTTTTCAAACACTGCAACCATCCAGGCGACCCGTTTTTCATCCGCTTTGGCGATTCGTTTTGCGGCATCCTTTTCCGACCCACCGTGTTCTTCAACGGCTGAAGTGATCCTGTATTTCAAGTCTGCAATCAGGCAGGCCCGAAGCACGTGGGTGATCCTTTGGGGAATCAGTTGGCCGGAAAATCCGTTAATTATCAGATGGTCTTTGGTGAGGGTTTGGGCCAAAGCCAGCTTGAGGTAGGCGATGGCACACCGCTTTTCATGGCCGAGTCGATCAAAGACGGAACGCTTGGCGGAAAAGGCGCGAGCGATTCTGTTTTCGGACAGGCCGGACAGTCTGCTCGCCGCTGACACCAAATCTTTATCAAGGATCCGGTTGTATCCGGTTTTGGCCTGTACCGCCTGTACCACGTTGTCTTGGTTGCAAAAGGTGCCGCCGAATATGGTTATGACTGACATCCCGGACCTCCTTGGTGTCGTTCAGTGTTCAAGATTTGCCAGCTCATCACGAATTATCTTCCGGCAGATGGCAAACCGTTGTCAGGGGGCAGATCTCTTCCTCCGCATCGGAGTGGGTTTTCTTATGGACTTCCTTTAGCGCCTTGTCAATGGTCGGATAAAGATGATCCTCTCCTATTTTTGCCAATAAATGGGTCCGTTTGAGTACGGCCATGACGGATCGGTTGATACCGCAAAAGGAGATGTCCAGTCCGGCACTCCGGATCCGGTCGATGATCAAAGACAAAGTTTCTTCACCGGTGGCGTCCATATCGTTAATACTATTAGCCAGCACGATGATGTGTTTGAGTTCTTTTTTCGTCAAAAGGTGTGCATCGATTTGATCTTCGAGATAGGAGGCGTTGGCAAAGAAAAGCGGCCCATCGAAACGAATCACTTCCATTAATCGGCACTCGCTCAGGCAGTATGTAACAGAATCGTGTAACGCTTCGTCTTCGTATAAAGACAGGGAAGCCACCTGGGGCCGCATGCTCTTGTACAAAAATACAGCCAGTGAAAGAACCACCCCCACCAATATGCCCCTGTCCAAATGCGGTGCAAAGACCAGGGTGCAGGCAAAAGTGATTATGGATATGGCGCCGTCGAACCATTTTGCCCGCATGGCGTGAATGAAACCGGAAATGTTGATCAGATCGATGACAGCCATGATGATGATGGCTGCCAGTACCGACTGAGGCAAATAGAAAAGCAGGGGAGTGAAAAACAAAAGGACGATACCGACGGTGATGCTCGTGAAAATACCGGATAAACCGGATACAGCACCCGACTGGAGATTGACGGCGGATCTTGAAAACGAGCCGGAGACAGGGTAGCTTTGCGTCGCGGCACCCAGGATATTAGCCAGCCCCTGACCGATGAGTTCCTGGTTCGGGTCCAAATGCTGCCCGGTTTTTGCCGCTATGGCCTTGGCAACGGAGATGGCTTCCAGAAACCCCAGCAACGATATGATCACCGCATAGGGAAACAGGCGAAGGATGGTTGAGAAATCGATATGGGCAAGGGAGACGGAGGGGAGTCCCTGCGGGATTTTTCCGACCACATCCAATCCGCTACTGAAGAGCAAATTTCCGGGGTCCAAAGAAGAATTTCCAACTTTGATGCGCCAGATTTTGCCTTCCTGGTTGTTGGTCGATAGCTCCTGCTTGGGTACAAACAAAAGGGTATTGTCTGTCCCTCGGACTCCTAGGAAAAGCATATGGCGGAGTTCATGGCGAATTCCCCGGATCTTTTCTTTAACCGCATCAATGTGAATGCCGATCCGCTTGATCCGGTGTTCGAGGTCTAATGCTGCATATGGGTCCTTGTTTCGGTCAATTCTTTCGAACTCCGTTTGAAGTTTTCCCCGTTTTCCTAAGAGAATATGAGTTTCGTCGACAAACTGATTGAATGCCATAACTCGTTTCTTGGCGAGCTTCGATTGCATTTGATCCATTTCGGCGACATGGATCTCATGAACGCCAGAGACCCAAGCGATGGCGCTGGTTACCACAACCGCCACAAGGACACTGGGGATTTTAGGTGAAATCCGCCTAAGTCCGTACATGATCAAAAAGGCAAACAGTCCCATGGTGAAGGTGGGCCAATGGGTATAGTGAATGGCCGATTTCAACACATGGTAGATTGTCTCGTAGTGGAAGTCGGCCTTGTCCACGATGACACCAAAAAGCCTTGATAATTGGGATGAGGCGATAATGATGGCCGCAGCATTGGTGAAACCGTTAATGACCGGGTGGGAGAGAAAATTGATTACAATGCCAAGTCTGAATAAGCCCAAAGCAAACTGGAATCCGCCAACAATGAGGGCCAACAGGATTGCGTATGCGATATAGCCCGGGGTTCCGGTCCGGGCCAACGGCTCTATGGTGGCTGCAGTCAGAAGCGATACCACTGCAACCGGCCCGGTGGCCAGCTGCCGGCTCGATCCGAACAGGGAAGCGACCAGGGGCGGTAAAAATGAGGCATACAGACCGTAATAGGCGGGCAGGCCGGCCAGCTGTGCATAGGCCATGGACTGGGGGATGAGAACCAGGGCGACGGTGAGCCCGGAAACCGCATCGGCTTTCAATGATTCGAACCGGTATTGTTCAAACCACCCCATAAATGGAAAGAAACGTTTCAGCATCTTTGAATTCAAAAATCCGGCCCCCCGTTTTTATTGATGCTTTTCAGTCAGTGGCTATCTGCTTGCGGCGAAGCATATCTCGGGAAATTTTCTCATCCAGCACATGACGGTCCAGAAAGCCGACGAGGTTGCTTAATTTGCCGACTTCCACCACCGGCAGGAACCCCAGTCGAGTTTTATTCATCAGGTTAATGGCATCCGGCAGCGGTGTTTCAGGGGTTATGGACTCGGAACAATTTTTCATTAGATCGTAAGCAACCAAAATTTCTCTTACTGCGGCCTGTTCTCCTAAAATCGGTTTCAGATCCTCCAACCCCACTACCCCCTGAAGATGGCCGAGTTCGTCGACAACCGGATAGTAGAGGTAACTCTCGGACGAACTGATGACATCAAAGATTTTCTCCATACGGTCATCGATATGAATCACGGGGGGATTGGGATCCATCACGTCCGCAACTTTGTAGGATCGGATGAGATCCTCTTCCGTGATGCCGAGTCCGACTTCTCCCGCTTTTGTCACCGCCAGTTTAACGAATGGCGGACCCAATATTTCCACCAACATCGTTGTCACGGTAACGATGACGATGATATCGCCGCCGATGGTCGCTTCGAAACGATGGGCCGCAACAATGGAGAGCCCCACCGCGACACCGCCTTGTGCAAATAAACCCATGCCCAGGTATCGTTTTACGGTTTCCGGTGCGCCGGATATTCCAGCGCCGTAGTAGGCGCCGATAATCTTGCCCACCGATCGACCGACAACATACGTACCCGCAATAATCCAGATTACACCGCTCGTGCCGAAAAGCTGAAGCTCGGCACCCACAAGGACGAAGAACAGTACATAAATCGGTGGGGCAAACTTTTTTATTAATTGAAACGCGTCACGACTGAGCCGAGGCGCTGCATTCACCAAGGTTGCCCCCAATGCCATGGCCGCTAATATTGCATCCAATTCCAAAGCTGCGGAAAGCCCCATATTCAGCATCACCGTTCCAATGGTGAAGACCAGTTGTTTGTCTGGGTCGGAACTCCATCGGAGCAACAGGGTAAGCAAAAGAGCGGAACCGGTCCCAAGGAGAATCGATGCGATGATTTCATAAGCGGGAGTGCCAAGGATGGCGCCGATGGTTAAACCGCCGCCGCTTAACAGTATTCCGGCAATGCTTGAGGCAAAACCGAAAAGAAGCAGACCGAGACCATCATCAAGGGCGACAATAGCAAGTAGCGTATTTGTCAGCGGTCCTCGTGTCTTATATTCCCAAAGCACACTCACTGTGGCGGCAGGGGCGGTTGCCGATGAAATGGCCCCGAGCAGTAAACCCTGGGCTATGGCGATTTTCGTATCCCCGGTTATCAGCCAGATAATCATCCCGGTTGCACCGCCAACGAGGATAAACGCGCCGATTCCCTCGGATAAGAGGATGGACAGAAACTGCCGTCCCCGTCGCCGCAACTCGGAAAGCTTGAGTTCGCCTCCGATGGATAGGCCGATCAACCCGAGAGCGAACATACTGATGGGCCGCATCTCTTCCACGACCGTTTTGGGAATCAATCCAAAGCCGGTCTGACCGACGATAAGACCGATAACAATGTATCCGACAACTTGAGGAATTTTCAGGCGTTGAAACACCCTTCCGCCGATGGCTCCCAAAAATACCGCAATCCCTAAAAGCAGCAACATGTTTACATGAAGTCCGACAATGGCCGAGCTTTGTGTTATATCCATATTAATATGCCCCGTATGAATTGCCGACTGTTTTAATATACTACATGCGAATTATCATTCAAAGCATCTTTCACACATGGATGATCGGAAGTTTTTAACAAAATTGCCTTTTTGAACCTTGTAGAGTCTAATGTCAATAGCTGGGCATGAAAAATTCGAGGCGCAATTCCGTGTTGAAGAATTTTTTTAAGGGGAGTGCCGGCATGAGAATTCACATCTATACCTGCCGGCAATGCGGATTTATAGCCCCTTATTTACTTTTAGTCGAGAAGAATACACCCTACCGGTTCATCTCTGTTTTTCAGACAACCGTTACACGATATACAATCGACTCGCTTGAGGTCTCCGAGTTTCCATTTGTTGACGATATCAGGTTCCCGGATAAGAGGCCGGCTCATGGATATCATATCGATCTCTCCGCTATTTATTAGATTTTCCATGAGTGCGGGAGATCGCATACCCCCGACCAGAATCAACGGACATTCTATTTGTTCTTTGAATTTTCTCGCGTTGGGTAAAAAATACGCCTCGTCTTCTTCATCCTGAATATCTTCTCGAATGATTTGTGAACCCGATTCTCCCATACCGCCGCTGATCTCGATGGCATCGATTCCCTCCTGCGATAGTGCTTTTGCGATTTCTGCCGAATCTTCTATGGTAAGTCCGCCTTCAAGGAAATCTTCTGAATTTAATTTGATGATGATCGGATATGATTCGCCCAGAGCGTTTCGGAATCGTCGGTAGATCTCCAAGGGAAACCGCATCCGGTTTTCCAATGAGCCACCCCATTTGTCCTCTCTTTGATTGGTATAGGGGCTGATAAACTGGCTGGCCAGATATCCGTGTGCCGCATGGATTTGAACCCCGTCAAAACCTGCGGACACGGCCCGCTTGGCGGTTGCCACATATGCATCGATGAGATCTTCAATTTCCTTTTCTGTAAATTTCCGAGGCGTTTCATTCGTGATGGGATTGAACACGGCTGACGGCGCCACAGGGGTTTCTCCGATTGTGGCGGATGCGGTCTGTCGCCCGGCATGGTTGATTTGAAGCACGATTCTGGAATCATATTTATGAACGGCTTCCACCAGCTTGGTTAGGCCGGGTATCATATCATCGTGATGCGCGCCCAGCATTTCGTCACTGGCTTTTCCGTTCCAGGCCACATAGGCATGTCCGGTAATTATCAGGCCGACCCCGCCGGCTGCCAGCGATTCGTATGCGGCAATCATCACGTCTGTGACATGGCCGGAAACTTTCGCCATTCTGTCATTGGTGGCGGAACGCACCACCCGATTGGGAACCGTCATTCCGCCGATTTTGATGGATTCAAAAAGAATAGACATACACCCTCCTTAGCGCCTTAATTTGAAATATTTTGCATTATATCGGATAGACTTGTTTGTCGTAATATATTTTATCACCAGCAATTGAATATTTTCTATTGAAGATTGATGAATTCGTAAAAAGTCGAATTCATCAAGTATTTAGTGTATTGTGTTTAGTATTTAGAGAAAAATAAACCATGTGATATCAGCTTGTTGGTGTGCTAAACACTAAACACCAAATACTAAACACTCTCGTAAAAAACTCGTTTTTCTAACTTTTTACGAGGCCATCAATATTCAATATTCAATTCGGCTCCAAGTTTTCCTTGCATACCTTTACCGCCGATGGATTGGAAAGGTCAATAGGGCGAGCAGATAAAATAAACATTGTAATCCATCAAATCATCTAATAGAAAATGGAGGATTTCACAAAAAAGCCGGATACTTAAAAGATAACCATGGACATCCTACGCTGGATCGGAAACGAGCAACTCTTATACGACCTGGCGGCGGGACTGCCGTCTGCCGCCCTGTTGATCATCATCGCGGCTTGCCTCATCGTGCTTTGTAAAGGGGCGGACTGGATGATCGACGGTGTTGTTGAGCTGGCCCATAGGACCGGGCTCCCACGAATTGTCATCGGCGCCACGGTCATCTCTTTGGGAACCACGACCCCTGAGGCCGTGGTTTCAGTGATGGCCGCTTGGATGGGAAACCCCGGTCTTGCACTCGGAAACGGCGTGGGGTCCATGATTGCCAATACCGGACTCATTTTCGGAATGACCTGCCTTTTGACCCGGGTACCCATGAACCGATACATTTTGAACCGCACCGGGTGGGTTCAGGATGGCGCGGCAACGCTGTTGGTGGCGATTTCAGTTGTGCTGCTCGTATCCATGTCCGGAAAGCCGATCCTGAACCGATGGGTCGGGTGTGTTCTTCTCTTTTTGCTCTCGCTTTATATGTACATCACCTATGTTTGGGCGAAAGGAATCGATACCGAGACTGTAGATGAAGAAAAAGCAGACGGCGCCGATATCGCCTCATTGGGCGGATGCTGGACTCGGATTCTGGGCGGTCTTTTCTGTGTTGCAGTGGGTGCGAGGCTTTTGGTGCCCTGTGCTGCGGAATTGGCCAAGCGCATCGGCGTGCCGGACGATGTGATCGCTGCAACCCTGGTCGCTTTCGGAACATCCCTTCCCGAGCTCATGACGGCCATTGCGGCTGTCCGGAAAGGGCATCCGGAAATTACAGTGGGAAATATCGTGGGGGCGAATGTTTTAAACATTCTTTTTGTCGTTGGAGGGGCAGCGGCAGCCAGTCCCTTGCTGGTGCCCTACAATTTCTACAGCCTTCATTTTCCGGTCATGCTTTTTATTTTATATTCTTTCCGGGTTTTTGTGATTATAGATAAAGGCGGACGGTTTAGACGCTGGCAGGGCGGTTGGCTGCTGGGGATCTATTTATCATACCTGATTTACCAGTATGCGTTTAGTATCGGTTCCGGTTAGGTTTGACAGACAGATTGCGATGATCGATCCATTACGTTGAGGAGAAGCATTGCGATTCGCTTTACAATCTTGTTGATGGATAAAGTGCGTGAATGATCTGAAAAAATAGAAGGGCCACAGATGCAGCGATTTCTATTTAATCGAATGGAATGTGCCGGTTCTTTGGGCGACCTGGGTACCCTGCTGCCCATCGCCATGGGGATGATATTGATCAACGGGCTGAATCCGTTGGGCCTGTTTTTCGCTATCGGTTTATTTTATATTATCTCCGGCCTTTACTTTAAAGTGACGGTTCCGATTCAGCCCATGAAAGTAATCGGAGCTTACGCCATTGCGACGGGGATGGGTGCTTCACAAATTTTCGCTTCGGGTCTTTTAATCGGAATATTTTTATTCATTCTCGGCGCCACCGGCGCCATTACCATTATCGGCAAGTACACCCCAAAATCCGTGATCAGGGGGGTGCAGCTCTCCACCGGCACCCTTTTAATGGTTCAGGGGGTTAAATTTATGCTGGGAAGCTCGAAATACCAGCTTCTTCGACAAGCGGTCGAACCGTATCTTCAAATTCAACATCTCGGCCCGATTCCCATCGGATTGATCATCGGAGCGGTAGCCGGGATCGTCACCCTGTTGCTCATAGAAAATAGAAAACTGCCGGCCGGGCTGTTGGTGGTTTTCGGCGGTTTAGCCATCGGATGCCTGCTGGGAACGCATGAAGGAATGAGCAGTTTGAGGCTTGGCATCCACATTCCGAAAATCCTGCCGTTCGACTTTCCTTCGGGTCCGGATTTTACAACCGCGATTTTTATTCTCGTCCTTCCACAAATTCCCATGACGCTGGGCAATGCCGTGATTGCTTACTCGGATTTATCAAAAGATTATTTCGGAGATGCATCGGAAAAAGTTACATATCGAAGTGCATGCATCAGCATGGCCTTTGCCAACTTCATCAGCTTTCTGTTAGGCGGGATGCCGCTTTGCCACGGCGCAGGCGGTTTGGCCGCCCACTACAGGTTTGGGGCGCGGACGGCCGGCTCAAACCTGATTATCGGATCCGTATTTATCCTGCTTGCGGTTTTGTTCGGAAGTCACATCCTTTCACTGGTGTACCTTCTGCCCATGTCCATACTCGGTGTGCTATTGCTTTTTGCGGGAAGCCAACTGGCTCTAACCCTCCTGGACATAAACGAGCGTAAAGATCTTTTCGTTGTCATGGTCATGCTGGGGATTACGCTTGCTTCAAACCTTGCGGTGGGATTTGTCATCGGTTTCGGAATTGCCTATCTGTTGAAGTCTTCTAAGACGGCCGTATAAAACAGATTCGTTCGGCAGCGCTTCTTATTCGCCTTCGCTTTGATACCCCGCAGCCTACTGCGGGGAGCTTCATTTAACTTCGTCCTTTTGGCGTTGATCCAATACTTTTCGGATGGATGCGGCCAGATCTTGTATGGAGTGCGGTTTTAACAGGAAGTCTTTTATGCCGAGTTCCTTGATTTTCTCATGGGTGATAAGATCGCTGTGACCGGTACATAGAATAATCGGGATATTCGGACGGATGGCCATCAGTTCTCCTGCCAGGAGGTCGCCGGTCATGGCCGGCATGGTCATATCGGTAATAACCAAATTGAAGCTCTTCGGGCTTTCTTTAAAAATTTTCAATGCTTCCTTCGGGCATGATCTTGCCACCACCGAATAACCGAGTTGCTCCAGCATATTTTGTCCGATATCCACCAGCGGTTCTTCATCATCAACAAAAAGAATTTTCTCCGCTCCCCCGAGGATCTCGACAACTTTTCCATCTTCGGGAATTACGGTTGCCTCTATTTTCGGAAACAAAACATCGATAACCGTTCCTTTTCCGGGCTCGCTTTTTACACGGATGGTCCCGCTGTGGTTCTTTACGATTCCCTGCACGACGGCAAGACCCATTCCGGTTCCCACTTCTTTTTCTTTGGTTGTAAAATAAGGATCGAAAACTTTTTCAACCGTCTGGGGATCCATACCATGGCCGGTGTCTTTCACGGACAATTTCAGGTATGTTCCGGGTATAAGCTCCGGCTGCTTTAAGGCATCCTGTTCCGTCAGTTCCAAATCCGTTAACGTAATCTCGAGTATACCGCCGGATTCTCTCATGGAGTGATGGGCATTGGTACAAAGGTTCATTAAAACCTGATGGATTTGGGTGGCATCCGCCATGATCACCGAATCTTCTGATGATTCTAGATGTTTATCGATCTTGATGGTTGACGGTATGGAGGCCCGCACCAACGAAAGCACCTCTTTGACGATGGCACTGAAAAGTATGGGCTTATGCACTCTTTCGCTTCGCCGGTTAAATGCAAGGATTTGTCGTACCAGGTCTTTGGCCCGATGACTGGCGATGAGAACCTGGTCCAGGCTCTGCCTGGCGATATTGGTTTTGGGGATTTCATACATGGCCATTTCCACATACCCCATGATTGCCGCCAGAATATTGTTGAAATCGTGTGCCAGACCGGATGACAATTGTCCTAAAGCTGAGAGCTTTTCGGTTTCGGTCAATACTTTTCGCATTTGTCTTTCTTCTTCCAACCGCTCTTCCAACTCACCATAAAGCCTTGCATTTTCGATGGCCATTGCCGCCTGTGATGCAAAAATACTCAAGAGCATGGCATCCTCTGGTGTGAAGGTCGACCCGTCTTCTTTATTGATGACCTCCAGCACGCCGATCAGTTTCGATTTTGATTTCAACGGCACACATAGAATCGATTTGGTTTCAATCCCCGTCATTTTATCGATTTCAGGATAGAATCTGGAATCATTTCTTACATCGGGTACCAGGACATATTGTTCGTTCTTGGCCACCCATCCCGCTATTCCGGTGCCATACGGGATTCGGATATCGGTGAGCATTTCTGAATTGGGTCCGGTGGGGACACTGAACACCAGTTCATTGGTCTCTTCATCAAGCAGCATCAGCGTGCTGGATACGGAATTGGTCACCCGATTGGCATGACGCATAAGGTTTGAAAGAACTTCCACCAGATTCAGCGTAGAGTTGATAATTGAAATGATTTCAACGGCTATCCCTAATTTTTCACTTCCGATGGATTTATATATCTCTAAAAAAGAACCTTGCTCTTGGAGGGCTTTTGAAATTTGATCGTCGGTCGCAAAGCCCATATCCAGCATTATTTGTCCCAGCATCGGCGTATCATGCGCTTCCTTGGCCAACCGCGCTTCCCGAACCACTTTATTTCTCTGTAGGAATTCCGGCAGTGCTTTTCTTTCAAAATGCTCTCTCTGCTGACTCAGGGATTCATTCAGTTCTTCTTTGGTAATAAATCCGAGCTCCCGCATGACTTCCCCAAGTAGTTTTTTGAGTACCATTCCTTTAATCCTTCAGATAGATATTAAAATACCGGACCCGTCCTCTTTTATATCGGAATTCTTAAGGCAGTCTTAAAGTATATTAAGAATATTTAATAAAAATACATACCTAAGTCAAGGTAAGGCTTGCCGTGGTCTGTAAAACGAACCCATGTCTGAACTTCACGGGCAGTCATTGATGGATGACGGGTCTTAATTTGCAACGATTTCTTCAAGAATTGCGCTCAATTTCGGAGCGGCGGCTTCGGCCACATCCAGTATGGCGGAAACGGAAGCCGGTTCCGGATGGTCCGGATCATGAACATTGGTGATGGTGGAGAATCCGATGACGGTCATGCCGGCATGCACGGCGGCAATAACTTCGGAAACCGTAGAAAAGCCCACGGCATCCGCTCCGATTGTCCTTAAAAAGCGGACCTCAGCAGGCGTTTCCAACGAGGGGCCCTTTAAACCGGCATAGACACCCGTCTTTAAGGAAACGCTTAATTTTTTTCCGGCTTTTTTTGCATTTTCCGACCACCGGCGGTCATATGCCCGGACCATATCGGGAAATCTCGGTCCCCATCGATCTTCATTGGGCCCGATAAGCGGATTGGAACCGGTGAGATTGATGTGGTCGGAGATCAACATGATGTCACCGGGTTGAAAACCGGGATTCAGGCCGCCTGCTGCGTTTGAGAGAATCAGTTGGGCAACACCCAGCTCCTGCATCACCCGGATCGGAAAGGCGACTTCCAGCGATGAATAGCCTTCGTATAAATGAAACCGTCCCTGCATGACCAAGCACTGGCGGGTTCCCAGGCTGCCGAAAATGAGACGGCCGCGGTGGGATTCAACCGTTGTTTTCGGAAAGTGCGGAATTCTCCGGTATTCGATTATGGTTTCAACTTGCAATGCATGGGCAATATCCCCAAGCCCGGTGCCGGTAATCAGACCCACCTCCGGCGGATGTTCAATCTTTTCTTTGATGAAGTTTGACGACTCAACGGCTTTTTTGACATATGAATCCATCCCGGATCTCCTTATATTTCTGGTTATCCTCAAGACTCAGTTTACATGAGTGGTGACCGTCACTTTTACCCTGAATTGGACTCGACTGAACATTGACATTTATAAACGGTTGTGAGATATAGTTTCCTTTGTTTTTTCCGCTCCGGCGCGGGCTCATACTTAGAATATACGGCACAGGAGATCAGTCAATGGCAGTCTCTGCATTTCAATTCCAACATCCAGATATCACAGACGATATGTGGATTCAAATTGACGAAATAATTGATAGCAACAAATCCAGACCCGGCTCCATCATTGCCGTACTCAGGGAATGTCAGGATGCTGTGGGGTATTTACCGGTGGAACTCATCGATTATATCGGCGATGGGATGAATTTGTCCCGCAGCGAAGTATATGGCGTGGCCTCCTTTTATGCTCTTTTTTCAATGGAACCCAAAGGCCGGCATACCGTCAAGATGTGCCTGGGAACCGCCTGCTACGTCAAAGGGATTAAGGAAGTTTTGGATCGCGTTTCAAATGAATATAAGGTTGAAGAGGGGGAAACCACCGAAGATCGGCGGTTTACTCTTGAAGCCGTCCGATGCCTGGGAGCCTGCGGGCTGGCTCCGGTTATGGTAATCAACCAGGACACCCACGGCGATGTAAAGGCCGACGGTGTACTCAAAATTCTGGATCAATACGAGTAGATTATGAATGGACTCAAAGGACTGGACGGTTCCTGGTAGGAGATAATTATGGCGAGATTAACTGTTGAAGATCTGAAGACGCTTAGAGAAAAACTCACCGCGGAAGAAGAGCAATCCGATGTTATCAAGTTGTTGATTTGTGGCGGTACCGGCTGTCATGCCACCGGAAGCATTCCTGTACGAGACGCCCTTGAAAAGGAAATCGGAGACAAGGGGCTGGGGGATAAATTTCAAGTGGTGGAAACCGGATGCAACGGGTTTTGCGCCAAGGGACCGCTTCTGGTGGTCCACCCGGAAGGCGTGTTCTACCAGAAGCTGTCTGCTGCTGATGTTCCGGAACTGGTGGAGGAGCATCTGATCAACGGCCGGCATGTGGAGCGGCTGCTCTACAAAGAACCGGGTACCAAAAACATAATTCCCCTTCAAGATGACATCCCCTTCTTCGGCAATCAGATGCCGAGAGCCCTTAGAAACAAGGGGCTGATCGATCCTGAGAAAATCGATGACTACATTGCCAGAGATGGATACACGGGTGAGGCGAAAGCGCTGTTTGAAATGTCTCCCGAAGAGATTGTAGACCAGATGAAGCTAGCCAGTCTGAGAGGCCGGGGGGGCGCCGGCTTCCCCACCGGTGTCAAATGGGAATTTGCCTTTAAAAGCCCCGGTGACGTGAAATACGTCCTGTGCAATGCGGATGAGGGGGATCCGGGAGCCTTTATGGATCGGAGTATCCTCGAAGCCGATCCCCATGCTGTCGTAGAAGGGATGGTCATCGCAGCCAAAGCCATCAACTCCCATAAAGGATATGTATATGCCAGAACCGAATACCCTCTGGCCATCAAACGATTGGGAATCGCCATTGAGCAAGCCAAAGAATACGGTCTCTTGGGTCAGGATATTCTCGGATCCGGGTTTAATTTTGAAGTTGAAATCTATCAGGGCGCCGGCGCCTTTGTTTGTGGCGAGGAAACCGCGCTGATGCGTTCCATCGAGGGCAAGCGGGGAATGCCCCGGCCGCGCCCACCCTTTCCGGCACATAAAGGACTCTGGGACAAGCCGACCATTCTGAACAATGTGGAAACTTTTTCGAATGTGCCTCAGATTATTGTCAATGGCGGCGCCTGGTACGCCAGTGTGGGGACCGAAACCAGCAAGGGCACAAAGGTGTTTGCCGTATCCGGCGATGTGAACAATATCGGCCTGGTGGAAGTGCCCATGGGAACCCCTTTGCGTGACATGATCTTCGAAGTGGGGGGCGGAATTCCCAATAAGAAGAAGTTCAAGGCGGTTCAACTCGGAGGGCCCTCGGGCGGATGTATTCCGGAACAGCATTTGGACACGGTGGTGGACTACGAAGCCATCGTCAAGGTTGGTGCCATCATGGGATCCGGCGGGGCCATCGTAATGGACGAAAACACATGTATGGTGGATATGGCCCGGTTTTTCATGGATTTTATTCAAGATGAATCCTGCGGCAAATGCACACCGTGTCGTGAAGGAACCCGTCGGCAACTGGAGATCCTTGAGAAAATCTGCGATGGAAAAGGCGAAAAAGGCGATATCGAGTTGTTGGAATCGCTGTCCACCGTAATACAGGAATCGGCCCTCTGCGGTTTGGGCCAAACCGGGCCGAATCCGGTCCTCTCCACCCTCAGATACTTCCGGGATGAATTCAATACACATATTTACGACAAGGTCTGCCCTGCCAAGCGATGTGCGGCCTTGTTAAAATTTGAAGTGGATCCGGAGCTCTGCAAGAAATGCGGTCTCTGTTTCCGCGCCTGCCCGGTGGATGCCATTGAATGGCAGAAAAAAGAGGTGGCAACGATCGATAAGGAAAAATGCATCAAGTGCCTGACGTGCTACAGCAAGTGTAAGTTTGGATCTATTTTCTGAGCGAAATAAAGATATATATTCCATCTGCTAGGAGCTAACACATGGTTACAGCGGTCATTTTAATGGGGGGAATGGGTCTCCTGATCGGAGCCCTTCTGGCGGGCGCATCCAAAGTATTTTATGTTTATGTAGATCCGAAGATCGAAGCCGTGGAAGGCGCACTACCGGGTGCCAACTGCGGCGGCTGCGGGTTGCCGGGATGTGGCGCGAATGCGGAAGCCATTGTAGCGGGAAAAGCCGGGGCTGATTCCTGTGTGGCCGGCGGTCCGGATTTGGCCGAGGCCATTGCGGCCCTCATGGGGGTTAAAATTGAGATCAAGGAACCGGATATTGCCCAGCCGGGCTGTTACTTCGGCGTCCAGAAGTCTGATGTCAATTATGTTTATGACGGTTTGAAAGACTGCCGGGCCGTTGCGTTGATCGGCGGCGGCATGAAAGTCTGCCGGATCGGCTGTCTCGGACTGGGCACCTGTGCGCAGGCCTGTCCCTTCGATGCCATCACCATGGGCCCAGAGGGATTGCCGGTGGTCGATGAAGTGAAATGCACCGGCTGCGGTACGTGTGAGCGGGTGTGCCCCAAACACATCATTAACCTGTCGTCCGTCACCCGGCGAATTTTAAGGGAATATACCACAGTGGAGTGCACCACACCCTGTCAGCGGGCGTGCCCGGCGGGAATCAATATCAGAGAATATGTTCGTCAAGCTGCATTGGGCGATTACCACCGGAGCGTTCAAGTCATCAAAGAGCGAAACCCGTTTCCCACCGTGATCGGAAGGATTTGTCCCCGTCCCTGTGAAGATGAGTGCCGCCGAAATTACGTTGATGAACCGGTCGCCATAAACTTCATAAAGCGTTATGTGGCCGATTACGAGAGAGAGATCGGAAAACGGATTTTGCCTTATAAAGCGCCTGAGACCGGTCGAAAAATAGCGGTCATCGGCGGCGGGGTGGCAGGGCTTTCAACCGCATACTTTTCCGCACGCCTCGGCCACTCCCCTACGGTATTTGAGGCGTCGAGCAAAATGGGTGGCTTACTCAGAAACGCCATCGCAAGGGAGCGACTGTCGCTGGATATTTTGGACTGGGATATCGAGGGAGTTCTGGAGATGGGGGTTCAGGCTGAAACCGGAAAGGCTCTGGGCAAAGATTTTGCTGTGGATTCGCTCCTGGAGCAAGGATTCGAGGCTGTTTTTTTGGCTACCGGTGGGTGGGACAGCCGTTTGACCCGGGATAAAGGAGAGGGCATCGAATCACCGGTTCCGGGAAGCTATTTATTGGTGGATCTTTTAAAATTACCGGACAAAATAGACTGTCATGAGGATGTGGTCATCACCGGCGGCGGAAAATCGGTCCTCGATGCCGTTCCTATTTTAAAGGAAAGAGGAGCCAAAAAGATTACCGTATTATTCAGAGAAACTTGGGAAGACAGTCCCGTTACAGACGAAGATGTAAAAGCGCTCGGCGATGAAGGTCTCTTCATTCAATTCGGCGCTGCCGTTACCCGGCTCTTCGGCGAAGGCGATAAGCTCTCAGAAATCGAATATGTGGAGCTCGAATCCAAAGCAGTGCACACCATTTCCCTGGGAACGCTGATCATCCCGGCCGGCCGATTTCCGGAACTCATATTCAAGTCCGAGTTGAAAGAAACCGAAATCGAATCCGAAGAAGAGGCCCAAAAAACAGGCCGCTGGGAAGCGAAGGAACCATACAAACAGCCGGTCTACAGCGATCAGGTCGGATTGTTGGCCGCAGGCGACGCTCAAACGGACTACAGTGCCGCAATTCGGGCCATTGGTGCGGGTCGCCGGTCAGCCGCCTCAATCCATCAGGTGATGTATGGTATTGAACCCGGTCTGCCGGAAGATGTCATTGTCCAGGAATCTGTTTTGCAGAATGTGGATTATGTTGAGCATGTCAGCGACAGCAGCCGAAACATTATGCCGCTTTCCGGACCGAAAGAGTTGGCGGAATTTAAAGAGATCGAGAAAGGCTTTTCAGAGGATGTGGCCAAAGACGAAGCCTCCCGTTGCTTGCAGTGCGGTCTGATTTGCTACGAGCGGAAGTGGGGCGAAATGGAGCAACCGGAGGAAGTCGAGCAACCTGCCTAGTATTAGATCTAAACGGTAAAAAATCATCCCTGTTTCGGAGCATGTCATACGGAGCAGGGATTTTTTTGGTCTTTGGATGACCGGGTTGCCATATGGCCGAACAGGGATTAGAATAGAACTATCGGGCTAAAAGAGCGACTTCATTATTCCGGACCAGGCTCGACAGGATTGATTCTGAACTTATTCTTGATGCGCGATGATTGATTCTCGATTCTCGATAAAAATATCGAGAATCCAGTATCCAGAATCGAGTAACGATCGGGAATGATCCGATTAAATTAGAGTTTTAAGTGGATTATATATTCAATTAATCAAAGCAGGCTGCCGATAAATGAATACCGAGCAAGGCATCGTCATTAAAGCCGACACGAAAACCGCATGGATCAAAACCACCAAGACCGGTGCATGCGAATCGTGTTCGGCCAAGTCTTCCTGTCATACCCTGGGCGGCGGCAAGGAAATGGAGGTGGAGGCCATCAAC
>CAYSUA010000038.1:0-18459 GCA_964433795.1 uncultured Desulfobacteraceae bacterium
ATGCGGTGGAAAAGTCAAATGCCGTGCCATTCGACAGGACAAGGCAGGTGTACATGGACAGTGACAACATACCGGCTCTTATCGCAGAAGACATTTACAAAAGCTTCGGCCCACTCGAGGTACTCAAAGGTGTCTCGGTAACGGCTCAAAACGGAGATATCATTTCCATTATCGGCAGCTCCGGGTCGGGGAAGAGTACCTTTCTGCGTTGCATCAATTTCCTCGAAACACCCGACAGGGGACGGATCGTCGTCGGGGGCGAGGAAATCCGTGTCAAGACCGACGGGAGTGGACGGATGGTCGGCGCCGACCGCAAGCAGATCGACCGCGTACGTATCCAACTCGGCATGGTGTTTCAAAGTTTCAACCTGTGGTCTCACATGACGGTTTTGCAAAACGTCATGGAGGGGCCCGTTCACGTGCTCAAACGGCCAAAAAAGGAAGTGCATGAAGAGGCCATGGCGGTTCTCGCCAAGGTCGGCATTGAGGAAAAACATGCCAGTTATCCGTCCGAGCTTTCCGGCGGACAGCAGCAACGGGTCGGTATCGCACGCGCCCTTGCCATGCAGCCCGCGGTATTGCTGTTTGACGAACCGACATCGTCGCTCGATCCTGAGCTTGTGGGCGAGGTGCTCAAGGTTATCGGCGAACTCGCGGCCGAAGGACGAACGATGATCGTCGTTACCCATGAAATGGGATTTGCGCGGGAGGTGTCAAACTTCACCATCTTTCTGGATTCCGGAAAGATCGAAGAGCAGGGGCCGCCGGACAAACTGTTCAGCAATCCAACGTCGGCGAGGTGCCGGCAGTTTCTGTCGAGCGTACTTTAGTATCATATTTGTAAATTTTATAGATCTTTTCATTTTTGGTTCCGGCTAGTCCGGATTAGGTACGGGTGAATAAACACCGGTATGCAAGAGGGTTAACTTTTAATTTAAAAGGAGGAGAAAGGAAATGACCATGAATCGACTCAGAATACCGTTTTTGACAATCGTGGTGATCGCCGCATTAATGATCGCCGGTCCGGTAATGGCCAAGGACTACAAGAGCATCAAGATCGCCACCGAGGGTGCTTATGCGCCTTACAATTTCAAGGACGCCGGCGGTAACCTCGTTGGTTTCGAGATCGACCTGGCAGCCGATCTTTGCAAGCGGATGGGAATCGAGTGCACACTGGTGGAACAGGCATGGGACGGCATTATTCCCTCGCTGGTGGCCGGCAAATACGACGCCATCATGGCCGGAATGTCGATTAAGGCGAAGCGGGAGAAAGTCATATCGTTTTCACGATATTACTGCGCCACGCCGATCCTTTTTACCGTCTTGAAGACAAGCTCGCTCGCCGGCTTCACGACGGATCTGAAGACAATGACATTCGATGACGTCAATGCCGACGAGAAGGCAACAATGGACGAGATACGCAAGGCATTTGCGGGGAAGACGGTGGGCGTTCAGGTTTCAACGACCCACGAAGACTTCATGATCAAGATGATGCCCAAAATCGAGATGAAGTCCTACGACAAGATGGATAACATGATTCTCGATCTCATTGCCGGGCGGATCGATATCGGACTGACCTCGTTGAGCTTTTTAACCCCGCTCATGAAAAAGCCCGCGGGAAAGAAACTCCAGCTGATCGGCCCACAAATGACCAAAGGTCCGTTTGGTCGCGGTGTGGCAGTCGGCCACCGCAAAGAAGACGGCAAGCTTGGTGACATGTTCACCAAGGCAATCAATGAGGCGATCGCGGACGGCACCATCAGCAAAATGGCCGTTCAGTGGTTCGGCTTCGATAATTCGGCAAAAAAATAGTTCCCTCAACCGTCGTTAACCGTAAGTACAGACGAACAGGCGCCGGGAAATCTGACCGGCGCCTGTCTCTTTGCTCGGGTTGATTCCACGACAGGACCCTCGCGATGGATTTTTCTTTGTTAGGATGGGGCAATGCGGGTTGGGGTGACGAGTTTTTGCGCGGCATGGCAATGACCCTTGCGGTCGCGACGTGTGCATTTTTGCTGAGCATCGTATTCGGCACCATATTTGCCGGCGCAAAACTTTCCCGATTCCGGGCGCTTCAGATCGCCGGAGATATCTACACCACCGTTTTGCGCGGCATCCCTGAGCTTCTGGTCATCTACCTCGTCTTTTTCGGCGGCGGGTCGGTCTTGAGATCCATCGCCACGTCGCTCTTCGGCTTTGAGGGCTATGTCGACCTTCCGGTCTTTGCCACCGGCGTATTATGTATCGGCGTCAGTGCCGGCGCCTATTCCACAGAGGTGATCCGCGGTGCGGTCCTGGCCATACCGAAAGGTGAGATCGAGGCCGCCCGTGCCATCGGTATGACCACGGCGCTGCGTTTCCGACGCATTCTGGTGCCGCAGGCCGCGCGTTTCGCGCTGCCGGGACTCGGCAATGTGTGGCAGTTTGCGCTCAAGGACACCGCTCTCATTTCCATCGTCAGTTTGGTGGAGATCATGCGCACAGCCGCCATAGGCGCCGCATCCACAAAGGAGCCGTTTACCTTTTTTATCACCGCCTTTTGTCTCTTCCTCTTTCTTGCCTCCATATCCAACAGAGGCTTTCGCCTAGCGGAGAACTGGGCGGAACGCGGCGTCCGGAGGGAATAGATGGATTTTGAACTGATCGCAGAGGCGTTCCCAAAGCTCATCGGTGCAGTCGACGAGACTTTGACCCTCGCCTTCTCTTCCGTTTTTATCGGATTCTTTTTCGCCATACCCATTGCGGTCATGCGGCTTTCCAAATCGCGAGCCCTATCGACCATAGCCTATGGCTACGTCTATATTTTCCGCTCAACACCGCTTCTGGTTCAGCTCTTTCTCATCTATTACGGATCGGGCCAGTTCCGGCAATTCTTCGAGCAAGTCGGGCTTTGGATTCTGCTGAAGGAGGCGTGGTTCTGCGCGATTTTTGCGCTGATGCTCAATACGGCGGCCTATACCAGCGAGATCATTCGCGGTGGCATTCAGTCCGTTCCCTGGGTCCAGCTTGAAGCCGCTCGTTCCATCGGCATGTCCGGTTTTCTGCTGTTTCGTCGAATCATCTTTCCCGTGGCCGTGCGCCAGGCGCTCCCCGCCTACGGCAATGAATTGATGCTGATGGTAAAAGCGACTTCCCTTGCCTCGACCATAACCATTATCGAGATTACCGGCACGGCCAAGAAGATCATCGCGGCCAACTACAGGCCGATTGAAGTCTTTTTGATCGCGGGCAGTATCTATCTTGCCATCAACTTCCTCATCAGCCGGGGGATTTTACTGACGGAGAACTGGCTCAATCCGCACCTGCGAGAACGACATACCGAAAAACGCCTCATGAACGCCAAAGTGCGGTAACCATGCCGAAATACCCTATGGAGTAAAGGTGTGAGTGTACACACAGCAGACGTGATCATCATCGGCGGCGGTAATATCGGCTCGGCAGTCGGCTATGGTCTGGTCGAACAGGGTGTTTCAGTGGCCGTCATCGATGAGGGTGATATCGCATTGCGGAGCGCCCGTGGGAATTTCGGCCTGGTGTGGTTTCAGGGCAAAGGCATAGGGATGCAGCGTTACGTTGAGTGGTGCTTCGAGGCGACCCAAAAATGGCCAAACTTTGCCGAAGCGCTGGAAGATAAAACCGGATTATCCATCAATTACCAAAAGCCCGGCGGATTGGAGCTGTGCCGCGGCGAAGCTGATTCCGCAGAGCGCAAGCAGGAGCTGGACGATCTGCGCCGACAATCCGACAACGGCAGATACGATTGTGAACTCATCGATCGAAAGGAACTCCAGTCCCTTATCCCGCGGATGAAACTCGGGCCGAACATACTCGGGGCGACCTTCAGTCCCCATGACGGTCACGTCAACTCCCTGTTTTTACTCCGCGCCATGCACACGGCCATTAAACTGGGCGGCGGACGATATTTCCCCGGAAATGCCGTGATCGATATACGCCGTGACGGCCATGATTTTACTGTGCAGACGCAGAAGGATCGGTTCTCCGCCCCTAAACTGGTCTTGGCGGCCGGCCTGGGGATCCCCCCCCTTGCCGACATGCTCGGCATGAACATACCCGTCCAGCCCGAACGCGGGCAGATTCTGGTCACCGAACGCCTGCGCCCGGTGCTCTCTTATCCTTTAAGCGGCGTCCGGCAGACCGCCGAAGGCAGCCTCTTGTTCGGGGCTTCCCATGAATCGGTGGGGACCAATACAAGCGTCACCCCCGGGGTCATTCGAAATATCGCAGGTCGAGCGGTTGAAGCGTTTCCCTGCCTGTCCAATGTGCGGATCCTTCGCAGCTGGGGTGCGTTGAGGCCCCTGACGCCCGATGAGTTTCCGATCTACAATGAATCGGAAACTTATCCGGGAGCATTTGTACTCACATCCCACAGCGGGGTCAGTTTGGCGCCTCTTTATGCGACGCATATTCCCCGCTGGATTGTGAGCGGTGAACAGCCTTATGGATTTGATGCGTTCGATGTAAGGAGATTCCAATTATGAGTGACTTGTCGGGGCGTCTTGTCCCGTCGTCTTGTGGGGTCGAAGCCCGAAGAGCGAAGTCGGAAGCTTCAGCGACGACTGAAGCGAATTAGGATCGTGTATGAAATCAGCTGACGTGATCATCATCGGTGGCGGGCTGCAGGGTTGCTCGACCGCATTACACCTTGTCCGTCGGGGAAAATCGGTCATCATTCTTGAGAAAGAGACGGCAGGGCGACACGCCTCGGGTGTGAACGCCGGCGGTGTGCGGCGCCTGAACCGGGCAATTCCGGAGATTCCACTCTCCCTTGCTTCACTTGAATTGTGGTATCAAATCGAGTCTCTGGTGGACAGCGACTGTGGGTTTAGGCCGGTCGGGCAGGTTAGAATTGCTGAAACCTTCAAGGATATGAGCAATATGGAGGAGCGGGTCGGCCTCTTGAAATCTCTCGGTTATGCACACGAGGAACTCATCGATCAACGGGAGCTGCGACGCATCGTTCCGACTGTAGCGGATCATTGTGTCGGCGGGCTTTTTTGTCGGCAAGACGGAGCTGCAGAGCCTTTCATTACCACCCGGGCATTTTATAGTAAAGCGATACAGTTCGGCGCTGAAGTTTATGAACATTACCCGGTTACTGCAATCGAAAGAACCAACGACATGTGGCGGGTTCGAGGGAATGGAAAAAACTTTGATGCCCAGGTACTCGTAAATTGTGCCGGTGCATGGGGCGACCGAATTGCAGCCATGATCGGTGACAGCGCCCCCTTGTTCTCTGAAGCCCTTTCCATGATGGTCACCACTCGCGTTTCAAGCTTTCTCAAGCCCGTGGTGGGGTTAATCGGCCGTAAACTGTCTTTCAAGCAAATGGCGAACGGTACGGTTGTCATCGGCGGCGGTCATATCAGCAACCTAAATATGGATACCGAAAAAACCATAATCGATTTTACCCAGCTTAAAATCAGCGCTCAGACCGTAAAAGATATTTTTCCGCTGATGAAAAATGTACCCATCGTTCGATGTTGGGCGGGAATCGAAGGTAATCTGCCGGACGAAATGCCTGTGATCGGACCGAGTTCAACCGCCCCGGATGCCTATCATGCGTTCGGATTCTCGGGCCACGGGTTTCAACTGGGTCCGATCGTCGGTCAAATCATGGCAGAGTTGATCATTGATGGACGATCTTCGCTACCGATCGATGCGTTTCGGGTTGAGCGGTTTGCCGAATAGGAACATCGCCTGTCTCAGGCGCGTGAAGCATGAAATATGAATATGAGAATCCGGTAATGTACTAATTTCAAGTGAAACTGCCTCGCTCGGTCGGCGGGTGTCGGACCGGTTGCCGGGCAACTGTTTGAGCCCCTTAGGCCGCGTTGGGTCCGCCGCACGTATATCGTGGATATATGCCGACACGTTGTGATTTTATCGGGCTTTATGCTCAAGCAACGGGCAGCGGCGGACTTTACGGGGCCTTAGCGGCGAGTTTTGTTCGGCATAAGGGCCGATACCCGCCGGCCGAGCGAGGCCCATACCTTGAGAATTGTGCATAACCGCATGTGAAAATACTGAAACAGGAGGAGAAACGATGCGCTTGTCCAACATGATCCACGCAATTGATTTGCATGCCTGCGGCGAGCCGGGGCGGGTAATTGTAGGCGGGGTACTCGATGTGCCCGGCGACACCATGTTTGATAAGATGGTTCACTTCTCGACCAAGGGCGACGATCTGCGCAAACGCATGCTGCGGGAGCCGCGGGGGTATCCGGCGGCAAACTGCAATCTTGTCTTACCGCCCACGCAACCTGAGGCTGACGCAGGATTCATCATTATGGAACAGACTGAATATCCTGCCATGTCTGGCACGAATACCATATGTGTGACCACAGCACTCATCGAGACCGGAATGGTTTCGGTGCAGGAGCCGGTTACAAAGCTGGTACTGGAAAGTCCGGCCGGTCTGATCGGTATCGAAGCTGAAGTGCGAAACGGCAAGGTCAAGGGCGTGACCTTCGAAAATGTCCCGGTCTTTGCTGTCCATCTGGACAGAACCATTGAAGTTCCCAATCTTGGAGACGTCACAGTCGATGTTGCCTGGGGCGGTATGTTCTACGTTATTTTCGAAGCAGAGCCGCTTGGACTTGTGATTGAGCCGGATAGGGCTCGGGAAATCGTCCGTGTCGGTGAAATGGTCAAAGCGGCCGCCTGTGAGCAGCTTGCCGTGGTTCACCCGGATAATCCGCAGATTTCGGGTATTACAATCGCAGAGGTGAGTGCTCCGCCGACCCATCCAAAAGCGATGCTTAAGAATACGGTCATTGTGTCCACCGGAACCCTGGACTGGGATCGGCCGGAATCATGGACCGGCGCCCTCGATCGTTCTCCCTGCGGAACCGGAACCTGCGCTAAGATGGCGGTTCTGCATGCCAAGGGTAAGTTGGCCCTGAACCAGGACTTTCACCATGAAGGGATTCTCGGCACTATTTTTACCGGTCGCTTAATTCGTGAAACTCGGGTGGGAGAGTATCCGGCGGCGGTCCCGACCCTGACGGGTCAAGCATGGATTACAGGATTCGCTCAGTATGTGGTTGACCCTGAAGATCCGTTTCCGAATGGGTTTACTGTCGGCGATATATGGGGTGTCCAGACTGGCTGAGCCGTAAAGAGACAGCGGGTTATATATGATGGATTCCGGGCATTTTTTTAAAAAAAGTTAATCCCTTGTTAAATAAAGTGTACAGATACTCCGAAAATGAATTCTTATGAATTTTAAATAACTCTCTAATATTACACCTAAATATTATAATTTTGAATACTTGGAATAGATATTGCGAAACGATAAATGGAATACAGCTGTCAAGTCGATTAAATTTCCCGGGTTTCAGTGATGATCAAAATCTTAATTCTTGATGACGAGCAAGATACTCTAAGAGCGCTTTAAGGAGCTTTACGGAATTCGGCTATGATGTTCAATTGCGGAATCCGATCAAGTAGGAATACTTAAATTTGACAAGATACTGTTTGACTTGGTTATTACTGATATGCTAATGCCGGATATGAATGGTGGCAGTGTGGTTCAGCATATATGCAAATCCAAAAGACAGTTGCACCGGTTATCGGCCGCTCAGGTACCCCGTGATTGCTTGAAGGCTGTGATTTAGACATGATTTTAGAGAAGTCAGTCCGACTAAAAGAAATAGACAGTGCTATTCAGGGTCTTTTCCATTTGCTAAATCCATACCCTGACTGACAACGTCCTAACTAGGATAAATTGGTTTTTGGAGCGGGATAGTAACATCAACTTTTCACACGAAACCACCAATGAAAGGGGGATCAATGACCAAAGCAGAATTGATCGAGAAAATGGCAAAGGATGCAGGTATCACTAAAACCGCAGCAGGCAAATCTTTGGAATCATTCATCGAAGGGGTTACAAAAGCCCTGAAGAAAAAAGACGGCAAGGTAACATTGGTCGGATTCGGCACATTTTCAAAATCCCGACGCAAAGCCAGGAAAGGGCGCAATCCCCAAACCGGCGAAGTCATTAAGATCAAGGCTAGCAATGTTGTTAAATTTAAAGCTGGTAAGAAACTAAAAGAAGCTGTTTAAGGAAAGCAGGGCGGTTTGTTTTTCATGATCATGTGAGATAAACCGCCTTTCTTTTTTTCCATTCCACATTTCTACTGAAAAATTCATCTACCCGTTAAGGTATGCATCGAGGCCTCATTCAATCCCTCCTTTGAAATTCAAGAGCCGTGATTGCTGGACGAACCGGAGGAGTTCCAAGAAGCCCTTGTATCGGTCCGCAAACATTTCGTCGATATCCACATCCGTGTAATCGAAATATCCTTTTTGGGCCCGGGGACCCACCTCACCCTTTTCCATTTTTTCCACAACCGATTCGGGGGGAGAAAAACGTTCCGAAGCAAGCGACTTTTGGAGGAACCTGTCTGCATAATAGAGGATGTCGACACCGCCAAGATCGATAAATTCGATTAAACCTAAAACCGCCAGCCTAAAACCGAAACCGGATTTGATGGCCGTATCGATATCCTCTGCCGTGGCAACACCTTCTTCGATGATGCGTACCGCTTCGTTCATGGCCGCCGCCTGTATCCGCGGCACGATAAATCCCGGGCTGCTCTTTAACACCACCGGGATTTTGCCGAGATCAGACAGCAGCGTTTTGGTCCTTTCGATCACGGTGTCTGCGGTTTTTTCGCCTGCGGCAACCTCCACCAGCGGAATGATAAACGCCGGATTGAGCCAGTGGGTGTTGATGATGTTCTCCGGCCTGGAGACGGAACCCCAGAAGGCTTCCAAATCGATGGTGGACGTAGTTGATGCGACAATAGCATTATCGTGAAGAAACGGATCGATCTGACGGAACAGTTCTGTTTTGATTTCCACCTGTTCCGGAACGGCTTCAAAGATCACATGGCATTGAGAAATTTCTTCCTCCACGACACGTGATAGTTTAAGCTTTTCAAGAAGCCGGTCGATCGGAGAAGCAAGATATCCTTCCTTATGAAGCAGGATGAGGTTAGCAGAAATCGCACTTTTCGCTTTGTTCAATGCTTCAAGCGCCTGATCTTTTTCTCGGGGTTTCGTGTCAAAAAGCTTTATGGAATAGGGTTTTTCACTTGCCAGGATGGCGGTGGCGATTCCGATGCCCATCCGCCCCGGACCGATAATACCGATCTTCTGTTCAGGAGTCATGTAGCCTCCGAGGTTGTGTGGTAATATTCAGATAACTAACGATTGAGGATCAATTCCGGGCGTCTAGAATATCCATTTCACTTAGTGATTCGAACAGAATGGTGTTGTTATTATCGTGCTGGGCAAAAAGTTCCAGGCAGGCATCCACGCAGTCCGGTGAATAAAATACCCCCCGATTTATTCTTATCTCATTCATGGCCACATCGATATTCAATGCGGGCCTGTAGGGCCGATGGGAGGACATGGCTTCCATAACGTCCGCCACGCTGAGGATTTTAGATTCCAGTTCTATTTTCACATCCGATAATCCATTGGGATAACCGGTACCGTTCAGCCGCTCATGATGCTGCAAGACAACAATGGATACATCTTTTCCGAGAGATTCGACAAATGGAATATCTCTGATGATATCGTATCCGGATTGGGGGTGGTTCTTAATAAGCTCGAACTCAAGCTCATTCAACCTGGACGGTTTTACCAGCAATTCCACAGGAACTGCGGCTTTGCCGATATCATGCAGCAGACCTGCCACATGGATGACTTCAAGCTCCGATTGGGACAATCCCAATTCCCTTCCGATACCCACCGCCAGCAGCGCAACACGGTCCTGGTGGCCGGCGGTATAGGGATCCCGTAATTCGGTGAGGCGCCCCAGTGCTTTTACGGTCTCGTAAAATGTATTGGTGAGTGCCGCTGTTCGCTCCACCACCTGTCTTTCAAGGGTTGCCTGCCGGTTAATTCGCTCGTTGATCAGTTCATTTCTTTCCACACAGCGATTAACGGTATGGATCAGTATTTTGAGGTTAAACGGCTTGGTTAGAAAATCGCAAGCCCCAAGCCGAAGCGCTTCAATGATGTCGTCCATGGTCCCGACACCGGAAAATACCAGCACCTGTGTGGTGGGCGACTCTTTTTTTATCGATCTCAAGACATCGATTCCGGAAATGTCGGGCATGTGGATATCCGTGATGACCAGGGTCGGGTTTTCCTTTTTGAATTCCTCGATTCCGCTGTTTCCGTTTTTAGCGGAAAAAACATCATACCCGATGTTTCTCAAAACGCTGCAGACCATGCGCAGCATTGCCGGATCATCATCGATGACCAGTATTTTCGTGCTTGTGTTCTCTTCGAATGGCATTAATCTTGCTTAATTGATTTTAAGCTGAAGCTCCGATTGCTGAAGTTTTATTTTAGATCCCAAGCAACTTTTTCTATATATTTAAGGTGCATGGATCAACGGTTGCAAGGATTGTTCATAATTTATGACACCGACATTGATGAATAATCAAGCATTTTTTTAATTAATTTTCGATGGTTACCATCCATCGCCCCCGGTTTTCGGAAATATGATGGAAAAAAACTCAAAAATGATTAAAGATATTTTCCTTATTGCCGATAAATGTATTGAGTTCGTTTATTTTGCTGAAGGGCAAACCTTCCGAAAGGTTGGGACGCAAAATTACCGGTCTAAGTCCTTATGAGGGGATAAGACGGCGGGATTGCTAAGCTGATAATTAGCATAGAAACCCGCCTCCCTTTCGGAAGCGGGTTTTTTTATTAACCAATAAGGCCAAGGGAATGGAGATAGATAGGAGAAAGGAGGCTCTATGACTACAATAGACAACGCCACAGGCAATGTAAATCCTCTGGGAAATCAAGCTGCTACCCAGAAAAAAGCCACGAATTCAACGGAGTCGTCTAAAGGAAAGACGGAGCGTGTCGAAACCAATCGAGAAGCATCAGCCGGTGAGGCGAAAACCGATACGGTTGAGATCACAAGCAACCGGACCGGCGATGTGGAAGCGGCTCGGAATGTACTGGAGAATGAGGCTGAAGCAGCAGAACTGCTGGCAGATATTCAAAGACAGATTCAACAGGAAGAGCAGCAGCAACTTGAGCAAGTGCACAATATGAGTGGTGAAAGCATGGTTGAAATGCTGGCTTGAGTAAGCGTTCTGAGACTGAACCTTATCGTACGCTTGCCGGGGCTATAGCTCCGGCAAGGATGGGGAATACGGAATGGATCAGGAGTCGAGAAGTATTTGGGCCAGCTGTTGACCCTTTTCCGCAGCTAACTCGAGTAGTTTTTGATCCGCTCTTACTGCTCCGCGATCAAAGAAACCGGTTACACTGAAATCGTCAACCACCTCATATCCCAGGGCAGTGAGTGGATATCCCATCGCTTCCAAGGTAAACCCGACCTCTCCCATTTCATTCTGATCGGAGACACTGAATACAATGGCTTTTCTTCCCTGTTCGGCCATACGGCTCGAATATTTCCTGGGCCGATCATCTGAAAATACATAAAAAGGATAAAGCCGGTCAATAAAAGCCTTTACAATGGCCGTCACATTGTAGTTGTGCGTTGGGGAACCGAGAACGAGTCCCCTGGATTCGAGGATTTTGGGATATAATAGATGCATTCCATCTTTGAGACCGGTGCAGGTTTCATCTTTTCGGCATTTTTCGCATGCCCTACAGGGTTGAATAAAATAATCCCGGAGAAAGACGGTTTCGGTTTGAACGCCGGCGCTTGCAATGCCTTCTGAAAAACATTCGAGCAACACGTCCGTGTTTCCGCCCCCCCTGGGGCTACCGCTGATGCCTATCACCTTCAGACTCATCCGGTTAATTCCTCAAACAATTTGGAAGCTATATCTCCGGCATATTGTGAAGTGGTATAATCGTGGGATCGATTTATCTATATAGAAAATCGGTTGAATATTCAACCGCACTTCCCAGATTAATCGCAAAGTCAACGGGAGGCTTGCCGATGATTTTGACACACACCGGGTGTTTCATTTATATTCACATAAACTGATCAGTTCAGGGTTTACCCGCTTAATCTATTTAACCGAGAAACGGAGAATGATATGAAAAAAATGAAACCGTCACGATTGATATTTTTTGGTTTGGTTTTGGCAGGGCTTGTATTGATTTGGGTTCTACCGAATGCAGCCCAGGAAAGTAATACCAAACACGGTATTCCGGAAGGGGTCTTTGTCAACATCACGAAAGATTTCTACCGCGAGTTGGAAAAACCCGAAGAAGGCGAGCGGGTGTACGGAACCAACCGGTCTGATGAATATCTCCGTCAAATTGCTGTTTCCACAAAATATATGGTGGAGAGCAATCTCCGCATCATCAATCAGCAGGAGAAAGTCATCGAATTGCTGGAGGCCATCAAGAAAAAACGATAGCCGGATTGGATTTGAGCTGAACAAGGAGCCGGTCATGAAATACGATCTTCTGATACACAATGGCATGGTTGTCACCATGAATTCCGGCCGGGATATCTTAATAAACGGTATCATCGGCGTCCGGGGCGGGAAAATCGAATGCGTGGAGGAGGAATCGTCGACTCAGGAAAAATCGCTTCCAGAGGCTTCGGAGGTGATTGATGCCGACGGGGGCATTATCATGCCCGGCCTGGTGAACACCCATTCCCATCTTCCCATGACGCTGTTTAGGGGGCTTGCCGATGACCTGCCGCTGCTGGAATGGCTCAACGACCACATTTTTCCGGCCGAAGCGCAACATATCAATCCCGATTCCGTATACGTGGGAGCCCTTCTCGGATGTGCGGAAATGCTGTTGTCCGGGACCACCACCTGTTGTGACGGGTACTTTCACGAAGATAAAGTGGCAGAAGCCGTCGATCGAATCGGCATGCGGGCTGTTTTGGCACAAGGGGTCATCGATTTCCCGGCACCCGGGGTGCTCGACCCCAAGGAAAATGTCGAATTTGCCAAAGGTTATACCGAACGCTGGCAGGAAGCCTCTCCGTTAATTTCTCCATCCATTTTTTGCCATTCCCCTTATACGTGCTCTGCAGATACATTGAAACGGGCAAAAGCCGGGGCCAATGAAAAAGGGGTTCTCTTTCAGATCCATATTGCGGAAACCCAAAGCGAAAGAGACCAGATTCGATCCGAACAGAATATGTCCCCCGTAAAATACCTTGATCGATTAGGATTGTTGGATGAGCACACCCTCCTGATTCATGCGGTATGGGTGGATGAGGAAGATATTGCCATTATCGCAGAAAGCAAGGCAAATATTTCCCACAATGCCGGCAGCAATATGAAACTGGCAGCCGGCATCGCTCCTGTGCCGGAATTTGTTCAAGCAGGATGTACAGTGGGTATCGGCACAGACGGTTGCGCAAGCAACAACAACCTTGATCTGTTTCAGGAGATGGACCTTGTGGCCAAGTTACACAAGGCAAAGACCCTGGACCCAACGGTTTTGAATGCTCCCTGCGTTCTGGAAATGGCCACTATAGGCGGAGCCAAAGCCGTCGGTCTGAAACAGCTCGTGGGGTGCCTTGAGATCGGAAAAGAGGCGGATATTATTATACTCCACTCCCATCGGCCTCATTTGATCCCCATGTATAACCCGGTATCTCATCTGGTATACGCGGTCACCGGAGCCGATGTGCGGGATGTCATCGTTTCCGGAAATATTGTGGTGAAGAATCGAAAGATCCTAACCATCGATTTGGACGAAGTGATGGCGGAAGTACGAAAGATCGAACAGAGAATCATAGGGAAATAATTTCACTCTCCCTCAAATTCACAGAGCTTGAATATCTTATACCCTTTAAGCTTTTCCCGACCCTTCAGGTCCGGAAGTTCAATAACAAATGCACATTCAATGACATCACCCCCTAAAACCTCCACCAGTTTGACGGCGGCAGAAACCGTCCCACCCGTGGCAATCAAATCATCCACAACAAGGACTTGATCGTCCTTTTGGATTCCGTGCTTGCTGATTTCCACCACATTGGTGCCGTACTCCAGCGTGTATTCTTCCTGGATGGTTTCAGGCGGTAATTTTCCTTTCTTGCGCACCAGCACCAGTCCCACATCGAGTTTATAGGCCAAAACCGCCCCGAATATAAACCCGCGTGCATCGATGGATACCACTTTATCGATTTTCATATCCTTGTATCGGACATACAGAAGATCGCAGGTGTATCGGAATGCCTCGGGATCTTGCACCAGGGTGGTGATATCTCGAAACATTACGCCTTCCATGGGCCAATGGGGTATTGTTCTGATCTTTTCTGTCAGGTCCATAATCGTCACCTCACTTGATTTTGGGTATCGTCTGCATCAACAGCATTTTGACGTTTTCGGCGTTATTATTGAATACTTCCAGTATCTCTTCCCACGTCACCGGGGCTTCATCTTCTTTCCAGCAGTCATAATCGGTTGACATGGCCACTGCGGCATACGGGATTTCAGCCTCCTTGGCCAACATTGCCTCAGGAGCCACGGACATGTTAATGACGTCCGCTCCCCACAACCTGAACATTTTAGACTCGGCTTTGGTAGAGAACCGGGGCCCCTCGATGGTGACCACCGTGCCGCCAAAGTGGGCTCTGAATCCGAGTTCCTGGGCCGTATCGTTGAGTGCGTTGCGCAGATCGGCGTCAAACGGTTCTGCCATTGCCGTATGGACGGCACCGTTGTCAAATGACTCGTGAAACGTAATCTTTCGGTGCCGGGTGAAATCGATGAACTGGTCGACGAAGACAAAATCGCCTCTTCCGATTTCTTCCCTTAAGCTTCCGCAGGCCGTGGTTGCAATGATGTGGGTCACCCCCTCCTGTTTCAATGCCTGTATGTTTGCCCGATAATTGACCTGCGTGGGGCTGTATTGGTGCCTGTGCCCGTGGCGTGCCAGGTGAATAACATCTGCGCCACTGATCTTTCCCACGGTTAAGACCGACGACGGCTCGCCGTACGGGGTTTCAACCTTTGTTTCAGATTCTTTTTGAAACATTTTTGGATCATCGAGTCCGGATCCTCCGATTATTCCGATTTTTGTCATCAGCTGTAGCCCTCGCTTTCATAGAAATGGAAATGGATATGGAAATTGTATGCAACCGGTCTTTAATTCGATAATCGATTCAACGGTCTCGTATCATGAAATTTTCAAGTTTTTCAATACCCAATTCGAAACCCGTAAAGAATCACCTTAGGGTAAACGCACTAGAGATATAGGTGTGTCGTGTTCTACACAAAGGGATATGGAAGGGTTTGGTGGCATTTGCCTATGGTGTATCCTTATGTTAAAAAAGATCTTTACAAACTCGGATCGATCAGGCTGTGAGGAAAGGATTTAAAGATGCTCGTTGATGGAAAACAGATGCGCCCCATTTGGCTGGATAAGGATACCCATGTGGTTAAGGTAATCGATCAAAGACGCCTGCCCCATGAGTTAATCGTTGAAGATCTTCATACGGTGGATGACGTTATTCGAGCCATTAAAGATATGTATGTGAGAGGCGCTCCATTGATAGGGGTTACCGGTGCTTTCGGTGTTTATGTTGCGACCCGGAATGCCCCTCAAGACCAACAGAAAGATGATTATATAACGAACGAATGCGAACGGCTAAAAGCGGCCAGACCTACAGCGGTCAATCTTTTCTGGGGAGTGGATCGGGTCTATAACAAGATTCACAATATAGAAAACCCCGTTGAACGGATCGATGCGGCCCGCACAGAGGCCGAAGACATAGCCGAGTTTGAAGCGGAAAATTGCCGGAGAATCGGAGAGAACGGAGTATCCATCATTGCGAACATTTCTCGGAAGAAAGGCGGCGGGACCGTGAATGTCCTGACCCATTGCAATGCGGGGTGGCTGGCCTGCATTGAATACGGCACGGCCACCGCTCCGATGTATGCGGCGTTTGAGAAGGATATCGATATTCATGTGTGGGTGGATGAAACCCGCCCCTTAAACCAGGGCTCCCGACTGACGGCCTGGGAACTGGGAAAGCAGGGAGTTAAGCACACGGTTATCACGGATAATGCCGGCGGGCACTTGATGCAGCACGGCATGGTGGACCTGGTTATCGTCGGAACGGACCGAACAACCTATACAGGGGATGTGGCCAACAAGATCGGAACCTACCTGAAAGCGCTGGCGGCCAGAGACAACGGCATCCCCTTTTACGTTGCCCTGCCTTCCAGTACGTTTGACTGGGAATTGAGGGATGGAAAGGCAGAAATTCCGATCGAAAAGCGGGATCCGGATGAAGTGAGGTATGTGGACGGTCTTGAAGGGGGAGCAGTGAAGCGGGTGCTGGTTCCACCGGCAGAAAGTCCTGCTGCAAATTATGCGTTTGATGTAACGCCGGCACGGCTGGTCAACGGTTTCATTACCGAAAGGGGCGTGTGCGAGGCATCGGAAGAGGCGATTTTAAAGCTTTTCCCGGAAAAGAGCAAATAGGCTTGAAGGACATGCGATATGCCCAGATTATCTGAACTCGAAAAAAAGATCATCGCTGCCATCCAGGGAGACATTCCCATTACCGAGCGTCCTTATCTGGAGATCGCTGAAAAATTGGGAATATCAGAGGATGAGCTGCTTCGAAGCCTTGAAGCCCTGGATAACCGAGGTATCGTTAGACGGTTTGGAGCCACGTTGCGGCATCAAAAGTCCGGGTTTTCAGCCAACGCAATGGCTGCCTGGCAGGTTGATGAGGACCGAGCGGTTGAGGTGGGAGAAAAAATGGCGGCCTTCAAGGAAGTCTCTCATTGTTATCGAAGGAACCCGACTGCCCGATGGCCATACAACCTCTATACCATGGTTCATGCAAAGGATGTGGCTTCCTGTAAAGATATTGTTCGCTTGATATCGGAGAAGACCTCAATTACCGAATATACCATTCTCTTCAGCAGAAAGGAGCTGAAGAAAACATCAATGGAATATTTCCCGGAAGAACCGGACAATTAGATCCTCCCTGTGAGTCGAAACTTACCAAATATTCTTCTTGTCAATCCGTGGATTTATGACTTTGCTGCATATGATTTCTGGGCAAAGCCCATGGGCTTGATGGCGTTAGCGGGTATCCTCAGACATCATGAACTCAACGTATTCTATGTTGATTGCCTGGACCGCTTTCACCCCGGATCGCCTCAAAAGGATCCCCACAAGCGATACGGGCGGGGCCCGTACATGAAACAGCGGATCGCTAAACCGAACATTTATAGAGACGTACCCCGATATTTTTCCCGTTATGGGATATTGCCCGAATGGTTCAGAGCGGAATTGAGCGCCCGTCCCGTCCCGGATCTTGTGCTCGTTACCTCCATCATGACGTATTGGTATCCGGGAGCGCTCGATGCGATCCGGATTATTAAAGAAATTTTTCCCGCTTCACCGGTGGTGCTGGGCGGTATTTACGCGACCCTTTGTACCCAGCATGCTTTGGACCACTCGGGTGCGGATCAGGTTGTTTCGGGTTCCGCAGAGGAGAAGATCTTTGAGGTTATCGATAACCACACATCTTTTTCAACAGCAGCAAAATTCGATAAGGATCAGCTGGATACTTATCCTTACCCGGCCTTTGATTTGCAAAGAAAACTGGCGTACGTGCCGATTCTCACTTCAAAGGGCTGCCCCTTTCGCTGTCCTTACTGTGCATCTCAAGTTCTTGCGCCCAAACGGATGACAAGGAGCCCTGAATCGGTCCTCGAGGAAATCCGTTTCTGGAACAAGGATTTTGGCGCGGAAGATTTTGTGTTTTACGATGATGCGTTTCTCATCGATGCTGAACGTCACGCCATTCCTATCCTTGAAAATATCATCAACAACAAACTCCGCGTCCGCTTTCATACACCCAACGCTATCCACATTCGGGGGATCAATGATGAAACTTCCCGATTGATGTTTGAGGCGGGTTTCAAAACCCTTCGGTTGGGTCTTGAGACCGTGGGATTCGATCATCGGGAAAGAATTGACGAGAAGGTCACGGCCGAGGAATTTCGGGCGGCGGCAGCTGCTTTAAAAAAAGCCGGTTTTAAAAAATCACAGGTGGGGGCATATCTGCTGGCCGGGCTTCCCGGGCAATCCCTTGGTTCACTTGAAGATTCCATTCAAACGGTTAAGGATTGTGGAATTACTCCGATATTGGCCTACTATTCTCCCATACCTCACACTGAGCTCTGGAATGCTGCGGTGGCATCTTCCCGTTACGATCTTCCGGCCGATCCGCTATATTCAAACAATGCCGTTTTTCCCTGCCGGAAAGAGGGCTTTTCCTGGGATACGATTGCGCATTTGAAGCAGTTGATTTCATCTTCTCCAGACCTAGAATGACGGGTTTACAAAGTTAAAAAGACTTGGTAGTTCCATAATCAGTTATCCGGTTATGAGGAAACCTCAAGTTGAGCATTTGCGGCTTTGAAGATAATCCGATTCGCGGACGTGTGAAACTCGTGCATAAGGGTGCGTAACACCGAACAGGGC
>CAYSUA010000039.1:0-18324 GCA_964433795.1 uncultured Desulfobacteraceae bacterium
GGGGGCAGGAATGGCCAGATTAACAAGAGGTGACAACTATCCTAACACAGGGGGTAATAGACTTCGGCCGATTCCTGCTTCTGGGTCAATTCCCGAAATATGTTGAGAGCGCTTTCATAATCATTCTTTTCAATCAACCGCTGGCCTTCTTCAAGTATATCTTCAGCTTCGGTGATGTGGATTTGAGAAGTGATTTCAGGGATGGAATTTAACTTGTTTTCGATTGCTTTGGCATCGTAAGGTTTTACGATTAGACCGGTAACACCTGATTGCCCGGCCTGGATAACTTTGACCTCCGTAAAAGCTGAGTGTGTTAGAAAAAAGGGGATATTGTAGAGTTTGTCGTCGTTTCTAATAATCTTTAATAAGGCCATGCCGGTCATTTCCGGCATTTCCCAAGCTGAAACGACACAGCCAAAATCCATTATCCGCATCATCAACCAGGCATCATTTGCTTTTTCGGTTGTCTGAATATCCTCATACCCCAATCCTTGAAGAATTTGCTCTAGATTTTTAAGAGCTAAAGGGGCATCATCAACTAAAAGAAAAGACAAGTGTTTCATATTGCGAATCCATAGTGCTGAACATGAACAATTAATATCGAATCATGTTGGTGTTCGGTTAAAATCATAGCGATAATATTATTATTTTCTTATAATCCCTGTCAGTTTTATTTACGATTAATTAGAGTAATACAAAAAGCCAGAGTATTCTAATTGTAGTCTATATGGGCCATAAAGTACAGTGGAGATCGTTAGACTTATAATTCACGATAGATCGCTCCATGTTCCAAATTCCCAAAAGCCTTCGAAGTCTTATCGGATCAACTCTCTGCAGCGAGAATCTTTTCTAGTATCGGCAAAAGATGGGTCCGGAACTTTTTGGGATTTTCGCTCATCGGGAAATGGCCAAGCTCGCTCATGATGATCAACTCTGCCCCCGGGATAGCCTCTGCCGCAGCCTTGCTGTCTTCCGGAGAACAGGAGTAGTCGTATTCCCCCGTGAGCATGTAAATCGGACATTTTGTCGTGTCGATGGCATCAAGCTTGTCGCTCATATCCCCCTCGATCTTGTAGAAATACAAATCGCCCTTGAAGATCCCGGGGCCTCCCTGCATATAATGCCACAACGTCTCCCATCGCTCCTTGTCCGGGCTTTGGGGAGCGATCAGGCCGGAAACGATTCCTGCGCAAACCTCCCCGCCATGAGCGTCCGGACGATGCAGCCAGGAAGTGTCGTAGTAGGGGTTGAGGCGTGCCGAGGACTGAAGCCCGATCACGCACCGCAACTCTTCTGCGTGCTGTATGGCCAGGTTCAACACGATACGGCCACCGATGGAGCAGCCCATCACCACAGGGCTCTCCAGCTCGAGGGTACGAGCGACCGTCATGATGAGGTCCGTGTATGCTTTTGTTGTGAGCCGGTATTCCTCGCGCTCCCAACCCGCAGGCGGAGAAGACTTTCCGTGCCACGGCATATCGAACGCAACCACACGAAAAGACCGGGTGATCTCCTCGTCGTTTAGGAGCGCCCGGTACTGCCGACCATCAGAACCCGCCGTGTGAAGGCACAGAAGCGGTACTCCCTGCCCTGCCTCCTCGTAGTAGATGCGATAGGGAATATCCCCTATCTTCAAATTGATATAACGCCCTGTGATGGGTTCAATATAAGCGTTCATCATTTCACCTCCAGCTTCCGGATGCTTGCCAGCACCTCCTTGACATAGAGCAGGTTGGCCATTAGCGGTTGCAGATTCCCCTCAAGCCGCATCCGGCCCCCTCGGACGAGTGCTAATATATCGTTGTAGCCCGGTTCAGGGACTGCAGCCCAAAACTTCTCCCAGGTCTCCGCAGAAGCCCGGAGGGCAAAGATCCATGTCGGCATCACTTCCGCGATGGAGACATCGGTAATGCGTCCCTCATGAATTTTTACGATGTACTGTTTATCGCCGATTTCAAGCATGAATGTCGTGGTGAGATACCTGCCCCGGTGCAGCAGCACCGCATTGTTATTTACCAGCTCAGGCAAAGCTTCAATCTTCATGTTTACCTCCTCACTAAACTCCCGTACGGTTACAGTGAATTTCTGTCTCCACAACCTTATCTATTTAGACAGACAACCGTCAAGGGATTCTGATTCGCATGTTTAAAAATGTGCAGCGAGGGAAGGGGTGGCTTTGCAAACTGTTACAGACGCTTGAAAAATGCCCACCATATGAATAGGGTGGCCGCTGTGAGTGATAAAATGAAAGATATATATGCCTTCCAGTTGATCGGTTTTTTTGCATACCCGTGCTTATCACTTCTTTGTTTGACTTTTAGACCGCAAGACGGGCATGCTGTTTCATTACCGGAGAAATCAGTGAAGCATTCCGGACATCTTCTGACTTTCATAACCCTATACTTTACTATGCTTTTTGTTTTGTTTACGATCGATTAGGGTTTAAGATAGCACAAAGAGACAATTCCTCACAAGCTCATTTCCGCGCCGGCCTGTTATGAAAGGATTAGTCCTCTTTCAATGTGGAACCCTGATTGAGCGAAAGTCGAGGGTGCCCCAGATCCAAGGCGTCCGAGGGCGAAGCTGTAGTATGCTACCGCGAGTCCTCGGCAACGAAGGAGATGGGGTATCATCGGCTTTCCCGAAGGGTAAATAAAATGGGGAATATTTTCTTAAATTATATTTCATTCATGGAAGAGTTACAAATTATCACTTCAATTAATGAACTTTATTATATTATTATTTAGTTATAACCCCTCTCCGTTTTATTTACGATCAATTAGGGTTGGGGATTTGGCGGTTGGGTTTGCATAACAAAAAAGGCAGTTATGATAGCAGGGATGAAGCGGATATGATCCGATATCAACGGAAACCCGGCATCCGCAACCGCTTTTAACGCGCTGTCCCTTGTCCCGTTCGAGGGAAATGCCTCCACCAAACAGTTCGTTTAACCGGTGATTGGGGATGCACGCACTCTGTTTCACACCGGATCTCGGGGGTAAGTAATCCAGCAGTTCCTTTTCACAGCAGAGGTAGAGTCGAACGCTTTTTTTCATCAAAGTTCCGGCCATATCGAGGATGATTTCCGATTTCCGGTCCAGTGACGGATCAATAAAGGAGATGCCGGGTTTTTTTCGCACACGATTTTGAACCTTTTTATACAAATCCAAGAAACTGGTGATGCATCGATGTATTCCGATTTGTGATGCGGTTTCGGCGATCCATGAGAAATCGGTAAGATTATCGTGTGTTTTCCCACTTTCATCTTCATAAAAGCAGATGGGATCGAACCGCCAATCGATCCAGGCCGGACTAAAACGGCTGCAGAGCTCCTTTAACTGCTCCAAGCGATCCGTTAAAGACGGTACATTCGGTTCAAGTTTCGGATTGTCTGAGTTGATGGTAAAGCTGAAATAAAGATGATACCCCATCTCCATTAACCGCTCCCCGTAATTGCCGGACAGAAACGGACCGAAATTCTTTGACCAAAAGACAATGGTGTGAACGGTTTCGGGTGTTGCGGGAACTTTCGAGACTTTCCGATTATAGGGATTGAGGACTTCAAAGAATCCGTTATGGATTCCGTTCATGAACCAGTCCATGTAAAACGCGGGGATATCGGTGCGTCTGGAAGCAGATATGACTATCAATTCTATTTCTTTTTCAAATCTGAAAAGGATATGACGTTGGCGTCCTTGTTTACGTTTATCTTTTCCGATGATCCTTCTGTGATATCTTCGATCGATTGATCCTCGGGGCATTCTACCTTTTCTAATCGCATTCGTTTTTCGTTCATGGTAAATTCGTCGCCGTTGATATAGGCCTCTTTCAGAATCCAAGTCACGGCCTGCAGCGGAACCTGGAGAATCAGAAGCTTAACCAGATACCAGTCCTTTTTGACATCCGGCGATATGTCCTCGATTCTGGCAAATATCAGGGGTTTGTCTTCAAAATAAATCAATACGACATCGTTTATGGTTGCCATTATTCAAACAGTCCTTTCAAGACCTTAGAGATTCTATTTACTTTATCGGTTTATGATATGTAAACCATTAAAATCTTTTTTCTTGTTATCTTCAAGGCCGATTGTATTCACTTGGGCCTTCTGGCCATCCAGGGAATTTTCTTTCTTGGCTATTTACAAAAGCCAAGTTGCACTGTGAAATAGGTGGTGAAGGTGTGCGAGTTTCATGCGTCTGCGAATTGGTTTGCCTTCGCCACCGAACCGGCCTACTGGGGCCTTCCGGTCATCCAGGAAATCTTTTTTAAACAAGATCAAGGGGCAGGTGCCGGGTGTTCGAAACTTGGTTAAGTATTTATTTGAATCTCCGATATATTTTGTTATAATGATTGCTTACGAAAATGATAAATACCATTCGCAACCGTCCGGATGGTGCTGCGCAGACCTTGCAAACAGGGTTTCCGAATTTGTTCCCTTGCAAGGTTTTTATTAAGGAGACGAAGGCATGGCAAAAGCAAAGCTCAAAGATCACATCATCAACCGTGAATGGTGCAAGGGGTGCAGCATTTGTATTCAATTCTGCCCAAAGCATGTGCTTGAACTGGACAGCGAAGATAAAGTGGTGGCTGCCCGCCCGACAGACTGCATCTGCTGCATGCTGTGTGAACACCGGTGTCCGGATCTCGCCATAGAAGTCGATACGGAATAGGACAATCCAATGGCTAAACAGGTTAAATTTTTACAGGGAAACGAAGCATGCGTTGAGGCCGCCATGTATGCAGGCCTCCAGTTTTTTGCCGGTTATCCCATTACCCCGTCTTCGGAAATTACCGAACAGCTCTCTTCCCGGTTACCCCAAATCGGGGGTAAATTCCTTCAAATGGAGGATGAACTGGCTTCCATGTGCGCCATTATCGGTGCATCCCTGACGGGCCACAAAGTGATGACGGCAACCAGCGGCCCGGGTTTTTCACTTATGCAGGAAGCCCTCGGTTATGCCATTATGGCAGAGATACCATGCGTTATCGTGAATGTTCAACGGGGAGGGCCCTCTACCGGGCTTCCCACCCATGTGAGCCAGGGGGATGTCAACCAGGCCCGGTGGGGCACTCACGGGGATCATTCCATCGTGGTGCTCACTGCATCCAATCATCAGGATGTGTTCGGCATTACGGTTGAGGCATTCAACATCGCAGAAACCTACCGGACTCCCGTGGTGCTGCTGTTTGACGAGGTGATCGGGCATATGCGGGAACGTCTCATTATGCCCGAAGAAGGAGAAATTCCGTTGGTTCAACGGCTGAAAACATCGGTGTCCGGAGGGGTGGACTATCACCCCTATCTCCCCAGGGAAGACGGACGACTTCCCATGTCCGATTTCGGCGGCGTTCACCGGTATAACGTGACCGGCCTGTATCATGACATGTGGGGGTTTCCCTCCACAAACCCTGAAGTCGTCCATGGATTGCTTCGTCATCTGGTGGACAAGATTCAAAACAACGTGAATGAGATAGCCCGTTGCAAAGAATACTATTTGGACGATGCCGAGTGTATCTTAATCTCTTACGGTTCGGCGGCTCGTTCCGCTCGCCACGTGGTTGAAAGCAGAAGATCACGGGGGGAGCGTCTCGGCCTGCTGGAACTGCAGACGTTGTGGCCGTTTCCGGATCACATTGTGAGGGATAGATGCGCCCGTGCCAAGCATGTGGTGGTGGTGGAAATGAATATGGGACAGGTTCTTCAGGCCGTCAAAATGGCCGTAGAAGAACCGGAAAAAGTCTTTATCGCCAATCGAATCGACGGCGTGTTTATAACGGATGCGGATATCCGAAATATTCTCCGGCTCATCCAGGGTAAAGGAGTATAGAGGATGGCAATAAAGGATTATATCAGAGAACGATTTTTTCCGCATTTATGGTGCCCGGGATGCGGACACGGGACGGTGCTCAACGGGATGCTTCGGGCCATTGACGAGCTTGGACTCAGCAAGAATGAAATTGTCATGGTCTCGGGTATCGGTTGCTCTTCACGGATATCCGGTTACGTGGATTTTCACACCCTGCATACCATTCATGGCAGGGCCCTGGCTTTTGCCACCGGGGTCAAGATGAGCCGCCCGGAGTTGAACCTGATTGTTCCCATGGGGGACGGTGATGCGTTGGCTATCGGGGGCAACCACTTCATTCATGCAGCACGGCGGAATATCGATATCACCGCTATTGTTATGAACAATCGAATATACGGCATGACCGGCGGCCAGTATTCACCGCTTTCCGGTTACGGAACCAACGCGACAACGGCACCTTATACCAATATCGATCACGATTTCGACGTGGTGGAACTCTCAAAAGCAGCAGGCGCCACTTTCGTCGCTCGAACCACAAGCTATCACGTGCAACAAATCTCCGATGTCATCAAGACCGCTATTTTGCACGAAGGATTTTCCGTGGTGGAGATACTGAGCCAGTGTCCGACCTATTTCGGTAGAAAGAATTACTCAGGCAGTGCTGTAGACATGATGAATTGGTACAAGAAAAATACGACCCCCATCGGGTCCAAGGCCAAGCAAGATAATCCGGACCTCATCGAAAGGGGCGTTTTCGTCGAGAAAGAAATGGCGGAATACTGCAGCGAGTATGATAAAATCATCGAAAGAGCCATGAAAGGGAAGAAATAATGGAACGATGCCGGATGGTTTTTTCAGGTTCAGGCGGACAAGGCATTATCACGGCCGCCATCATTCTGGCCGAAGCCGCCGTATTATATGAGGACCTGATAGCCGTGCAATCCCAGGTATACGGCCCGGAAGCACGCGGCGGAGCAACCCGTTCCGATGTGATTATTGCCGATTCCGAGATTTTTTTCCCAAAGGTGTTCCAGCCGAATGTGCTGGTCTGCCTCACCCAGCAGGCCTACAACAAATACTGCAATATCATCCGACCCGGCGGGCTGCTGGTTTCCGACAGCCGGCATGTGAAGACCGAGCGTAAAGTGGATGCACGGCAGGTGGAGCTTCCCCTGTATGAAACCGTGATGGAAAAAATCGGAAAACCGATTGTTTTCAATATCTGTATGTTGGGGGCGTTGATCGGGCTGACCCGTATTGTTCAATCCGACTCCATCATGAAAGTTCTACAAACCCGTATCCCTGCAAGCTTTCTCAAATTGAACCGGGAAGCCCTCCAACTCGGAATTGAGTTGGCGGAATCTCAAGATTGAATTCCCGGACACCGAACCACCCATGGGCAGGTCTATACCTTCATATCCCGTTTTGCGTGAAAAAATGTCCCTACTGTGATTTCTTTTCCACAATGGACTTGTCTTTAAAGGGCCCTTTTCTGGATGCGCTTTTTAAAGAAACGGCGCTTGTTCAAGCCGGCGACTTATCCTTTGACACCATCTATTTGGGTGGCGGAACCCCGTCTCTTTATAATCCTTCGGAGATCGGTGGATTAATCGATTCCATACACCGCCGCTTTTCCATACAGCCGGACACCGAGATCACCCTTGAAGTGAATCCCGGCACTGTAAACCGCCATCGCCTGGAGGCCTACCGAAAAGTCGGGGTGAATCGGATCAACATCGGTGTTCAGTCTTTCCAGCAAGATCAGCTGGAGTTTCTGGGAAGAATTCATTCGAATGAGGAAGCGGTCGAAACCATCCGTGCCGCACGGCAATCCGGGTTTATTAATATGGGAATCGATCTTATTTATGGTTTGCCCGGTCAAACCGCATCGTCTCTTATCCTCGATCTCAAGAAAGCCGTATCTTTCGATCCGGATCACCTGTCCTGTTACCTGCTGACATATGAGGAGGACACCCGACTCACCCGTTCCATGAACGCGGGCCGGTTTTCTCCGTTGAGCGATGAGCAGACCAGAAACCTTCTGGAGGCAACCGTCGCATACCTGGACGCCAATGGCTATATGCAGTATGAGATTTCCAGTTTTGCCAAATCATCGGAATTCATCTCCCGGCATAACAGCAAATACTGGGATTTTACACCGTATCTCGGCCTCGGGCCTTCAGCCCATAGCTATTTCCCGCCGGAACGTCGATGGAATCATTCGACTCTTCCCCCATACCTGGCGGACATCGAGAACGGCAAACCGCCTGTGGCGGGCCGGGAGGAATTAACCCGGCAACAACAGATCATGGAAGCCATCTACCTGGGTCTGAGAAAGACGGAAGGTATCAACACCGAGAAGTTTGAACGGTTTTTCTCGTCAGATTTTTTGAATATGTTTAAGGATGCGCTGGAGACACTTACAGATGATGAGTTGATTGTGTTGGATTCAAAACATTGCCGGCTCTCCCGCAAAGGAATGCGGTTTATGGACAGTGTTGCCAAAGTGCTTGTCAACGCAGGAGAATTCTAGCTAAACCTATCGAATTCACTTCAACTTTAAATCAACACTGATCATTGCTTCGACACTCCAGGTAATGCGAGTGTTGTCGAAAAAATCCTTTTGACAATAGTGATGTCTCAAGTATAATGCTGGCTTCGCGTTAAAGTTAGAACGTGGAATTTGTCAATTGAAATCGATTGGTGAAACCGTCCGGTGAAATCGACCGGCTGCCGCGAGCGTTCGGCTTCAAGGAGGAGTTGTGAAATATTGGAGACAACCCCTTGATAAGGATCGAATCAAAGTCCCCAGCGGGATAGTTCACGTCATCAATGAACGCTGCAAAGGTTGCGGGTTCTGTGTGGAATTCTGTCCCCAGGGCGTCCTTCTCATGTCCAAGCAGACCAATGCCAAAGGTTATCATCTCCCTGAAATTACCGATGATTCAAATTGCGTGAATTGCGGATTGTGCATGCTGCTCTGTCCCGATTTTGCCATTTATGTCGAAGACAGTGGGGCCGACGAATGATCGATACCGATGAATCGAGTGATACCATGAGCGAACAACGGGGTTTATTGACAGGTGAACATTTCATGTTGGGCGATCATGCGGCAGCTGAAGGCGCAATTCTTGCCGGCTGCCGTTTTTTTGCAGGTTACCCCATAACGCCCGCCACAGAGATTGCCGAACGGATGTCGACTCGAATGCCCCAGATCGACGGCGTCTACATTCAAATGGAAGATGAACTGGCGTCCATGAATGCCATATTGGGCGCATCGTGGTCCGGTGCAAAGTCCATGACGGCAACCAGCGGCCCGGGATTTTCTCTGATGATGGAAAACTTCGGTCTTGGCATCATGCTGGAAACCCCGTGTGTTTTGGTGAATGTCCAAAGAGGCGGCCCTTCCACCGGGCTGCCGACCTTAGTCGGCCAGCAGGATATGATGCAGGCCCGGTGGGGATCCCACGGCGATTATGAGGTCATTGCGCTGGCCCCATCCTCCCCCCAGGAGCTGTTCGATCTTACCATCCGCGCTTTCAATTTAGCGGAAAAATATAGGACCCCGGTGCTGGTCATGACCGATGCCGAAGTGGGGCACATGACGGAAAAGGTGGTTATTCCACGGCCTGAAGATATCGAAATCATTAATCGACCCATGGTCCGGAAAGGGGATGTCCGTCCGGATCAGTTTCGCATCTATCGGGACACCGGCGCTTCCGGAGGAAAGAGTCCGGTATCGCCGATGGCGGTGGCCGGGGAAGGGTATCGCATTCATATTACGGGATTGACCCACGATGAACGCGGGTATCCGGCAATGAATGCCGCCGCCCAAGAATGGAACCTCGAGCGGATCGTAAATAAAATCCGTAATTATCAGGATGATATCATTCAGGTTGAAGAACAGGACCTGAAGGATGCAGATGTGGTTGTGGTTTCATACGGCATTTCCGCCCGCACATCCCTTTGGCCCATTGCCATGGCAAAGAAAGAGGGGATACGCGTGGGCCTGCTTCGGCTGATCACCGTTTGGCCGTTTCCTGATGATCGCATCCGAGAGGTGGCAAAGCAGGTTCGTGCGTTTGTCGTTGCGGAAATCAACATGGGGCAAATCGTAAGAGAGGTGGAACGATGCGCGGCCTCAAATGCTCAGGTTCATGGCGTGAATCGCCCGGGAGGCGACATTCTGGAACCTGACCAAGTGTTGGCAGCCATTCGTCAGGCTGCAGGGCGGGAAGGTGATACCGAATAAATTGTTATCGGAATTGACTATTGATTATTGAAAATTGAATATTTAATGAATCGCTATGCTCTGTCTTTCTTAGAATCGATCGTTTGACCTTGAGGATCTCGATGGGCAGCATTCCACAACTATTCAATATTCAATTGAAAATATTCAATCATTGGAAGATGGTGAATTTTCTCGATACAGTTTTTGCCATAAAATACACGAAAAAAATTACTAAAGGTACTAATGTCTGAAATCGGCTACCCCACCAACGAGTGTCTAGAACAATCAGGATATGAATCACCTGAGGAAAGCGATTGGCTGACCGGCCTTCACCCCATGGACGATCTGCTCCGGGGGGAGCGGTTGCCTCACATTTGGTGCCAGGGATGCGGCTTAGGCACCGCGCTGACCACGTTTATCAGCGCCATCCAATGGCTTGAGAAGAACCGGGGATGGGATCTGGACAAAATTTCTGTGGTATCCGGCATCGGATGTACGGGCCGTGTGGCCGGGTATCTCCGCCTGGATTCCTTTCATACCACTCACGGTCGGGCGTTGCCGTTTGCAACAGGCCTTAAGCTTGCCAATACGGACCTGAAGGTGGTGGTAATTTCCGGTGACGGCGACACTGCCGGGATCGGGGGCAATCATTTGATTCATGCCGCCCGGCGAAATCTGGACATCACCGTCATTTGCGTAAACAACTTCAACTACGGCATGACCGGTGGCCAGATGGGCCCCACAACTCCTCACAAAGCACGGGCCGTAACCACGCAATACGGAAATTATGAATATCCCTTTAACCTGCCGTATCTGGCCGCTGCCGGGGGTGCATCGTTTGTGGCTCGCTGGACCGTGCTCCATGCCAGACGATTGACCTGGACCCTTCGGGAAGCCATGGAACATCCCGGTTTCAGTTTTGTTGAAATTATCGCTCCATGCTCCACGGCTTACGCGCGCTGGAATCCGGAAGGCATAGGTCTGGATCCTCAAAAACTGAAGCGACGCGGTTTGGAAGTCATGAAGCATTATCAGGAAATCGGGCGGGTCGGCCAGGATGTACACCCCAAGGATGCAACGATCAAGGTCGATGAAAACGGCCTGATTTCAGAGATCGTTGAAGGCAAATTCTTGGATAATCCCAGACCGGACTTTCAGACTGCCATGGATCAGCAGGAATCGGTTGCAGAGAAACGGTGGCAGGCAGAAAAAAAATCACTGGACGAGCGCCCCCAAGTGCCGAAACGGCCCGACCATGTGCCGAGAACCGAAGTCCAGCTCGGCGGATTCGGCGGGCAGGGGATCATGAGCGCCGGTAAAATTATCGGCCAGGCGGCAGCCATCTATGACAAGCTGGAGGCCAGTTTTACACAGAGCTACGGACCCGAGGCCAGAGGCGGGTCGGCCGGTTCCCAGGTGGTTATCGCCAGCGATCCGATACATCATCCGCATTTGATCGAACCCACCAGTGCCATTATCATGTCCCAGGCGGCCTATGACAAATATGTGCCGAATCTGGCATCGGGTGGAACACTTCTGATTGATGACGGGTTGGTGTGCCTGGCTGAAAACCATCGTGAGGATATCAAGACATACGGTATCCCGGCCACACAAATCGCAACGGAGATCGGAAACTCCCGGGCCGCCAATACGGTGATGCTCGGTTTCTGGGCAGCCATCATCGGGGCGGTGAGTGAGGAAGCCATGCGACAGTCGGTGTCCGAATCGGTTCCCTCAAAGACCCTGGATGTGAATCTGAAGGCCTTCGACATCGGATTTAACAAAGGCCGGGAAAAAGTGGAGAACATCTTTTGTGAGTAACGGCGCTCTTGTTATCGGTGGGACATTGGCCGGAGTTCAAGCTGCCCAGGATTTGGCTGACTCCGGCATATCCGTACATCTTGTTGAATCGACACCCTTTCTCGGAAAAAACCGTTCCGTTTCTATTCCCGATCATCTGATCACCAGCCGGATGCTTGAGATCGCAAAGCATCCGAAAATCACGGTGTGGACAAACACCCACGTCGAGCAGGCCGAGAGCGATGCCGATCGTTTCCGGATATCCCTCAGACAGGATCCACGATATGTTGATCTCACCAAATGCACCGCATGCGGTGATTGTATGGCGGTCTGTCCCGTATCGGTACCGGAAACCGAACATAAAGCGGTTTATTTGCCGGCTGCCGGTCAGCCGGGATGTGCAGCCATCGATAAACAGGGTACTCCTCCCTGCAGCCATGCCTGCCCCGGCGGCATTCATGTCCAGGGGTATGTGGCGCTGATTACCCAGGGACGCTTTCAGGAGGCGTTTGATTTGATCCAGGACGCCATTCCGTTTCCGGGTATCTGCGGTCGGGTTTGCATGCATCCTTGTGAGGTCAACTGCAGAAGGGGAGAAGTGGATGCACCGGTTTCCATCCGACTGCTAAAACGATTCGTTTCCGATTGGGTGGAAACGGCAGGCAGCCACCCGCCTGAATTGAAAATTGACTACGCGCCTGATGCTAAACAGGTTGCTGTTGTGGGGACCGGCCCTGCCGGAATGACCGTGGCCGACCGGCTGGCCCGACTCGGCTATCGAGTGACGGTATATGAAAAACTGCCGGTTACAGCAGGAATGATGGCCGTCGGGATTCCCGCTTACCGTTTGCCTCGTGATGTCATAGCCCGTGAATATCAAAGGATTCAGGATCTCGGGGTGGAGATCCGGCTCAATACCGCCATCGGGCCGGATGGGGATTATTCGATGGATGATCTCTTTGATATGGGTTTTAGTGCCGTCTGTTTGGCGGTAGGCGCCCATAACAGCCTGTCCCTTCACATACCGGGCGAAGAGCTGCCCGGGGTGGTGCAAGGCATCGAACTCCTTAAATCCATAAGCATCAACCAGCAGCTGGCGGAGCCTACGTATCAATCCGTTTCGGATAAAATTTTAATCAAAGGGGAAAACACACGGGCAGTTGTCTTGGGAGGCGGCAATACGGCCATGGACACAGCACGCTCCCTTAAACGACTGGGGCTAAAGGATGTTCGCATTCTCTACCGGCGAAGCCGCATTGAGATGCCGGCGCTGCCCGAGGAAATTGAAGAGGCCGAAGCCGAAGGGGTAACCATCGAATATCTGACGGCGCCGGTCAGGGTTCAAGGCAATGAAAAATTCGGTGTCGAAGGCCTTACCTGCATCCGGATGGAACTCACCGAACCGGATGAGTCCGGTCGCCGGCGACCGGTTCCGATTCAGGGCAGCGAGTTCCGGCATGATGTCGATCTGGTGGTTTTGGCTATCGGCCAAGTGCCGGACATCCATGAGTCAGATGAAATTGCTCTTACCCGCCAAGGGCGAATTCAGTTGGAAGGCAAAAGTTTCATGACCTCGCGTACCGGGGTATTTGCCGCCGGGGATGCGGTCACCATTGACAAAATGGCCATTATAGAAGCCATCGGGATGGGTAAACAGGCTGCTGGAGAAATCGATTTGTACCTCAAGGGGGACCGGGCCCATATGGATCCGGAGGAATTCCATGAATTGCCGATTTCCCGAAGGGAGCTTTTAGATTCTGAAAAAACGTTCAACCCCCGGGTCGATGTTCCCGCACTATCGATTGAGGATCGTTTGGCCGGGTATGAAGAGGTTGAGCTGGGTTACACCGAAGAGCAGGCGCTGAAGGAAGCCAAACGCTGCCTTTCTTGCGGACCGTGCAGTGAGTGTATGGCCTGCGTCAGTGCCTGCAAACCGGAAGCCATTGTTCACAAACAGAAAGGAACGGTTATTGAATTGAACATCGGCTCCGTCCTTTTTGCCGATGACCCGAAACGGTTATCCGAACTTCCGTTCACCGAGGAAGCCGACCTGCACATTGCAGACCCGGACAACCCATCGGAAGGCTCGGCTGCCGCAGCCAAAGCCATGTTCCAACTGTTTACCGAAAGACAGGGGCTTTCTGCTTCTGAAGATTTTTCCATTTCGGATGACCCGCTGAAAATAGGTGTTTTTGTATGTCGGTGCGGTGATGAGATCGCAAAGACCGTTGATACGGAAGTGGTATGCAATCGGGCTGCTGAATGGCCCGATGTGGCCCATACAGCGGTTTTGGATCATTCATGCTCAGGGGGTGATGCAGAAAAGATACGATCCGCCGTTTCCGAGCATCAGCTGAATCGGGTGGTTCTGGCAGCCTGTTCGTGTTGTGCCGTGGACCAGATTTGTTTTAGCTGTACGTTCCAAAGAGTACGGTGCAAGCAGAACCTGGGGATTTTTTCCTCTCCTTCCCATTCCCACGCATTCGCATTTGTGAATATCCGGGAACAGTGCGCCTGGGTTCATGGGGAAGACCCCAAAGCGGCAACCGGAAAAGCAACCGCTCTGGTCGCTTTGGCAACCGCCAGTGCCCGGTCCGTATCGCCCCAGTTCTTAAAACCCAAGCCTGTTTTCCCGTCGGTTTTGATTTTAGGCAGCGGTCACGCATCCCGGTCCTGCAAAGGCGCACTGAACCAACAGGGGATACCTGCCGAATATCTGGAAGCCGTACCGGACCAAATCGAGCATTCGGGGGGTATCTTTAAGGCATTTGGAAATGGTCATACCATAGAGGCTGCGGGCATCATCTTAGCCCCTCGAAATGCCGGGGAGTGGGACAAGCTGATATCCGTATTCGGAACGGATCATCACCAACTCCGTTTTCAGCACGGTAAAACCGGAATCGTTTCGCGCCAGCCGGGCATCTTTTTGTGCGACCCGAAGCTCGATACCGAAGCATCCGGAAACGCAGCCGCAGCACGCATGGCCGCCTGGCTGGGTAAAATACAAAACCGGTCCTGGCAGATCCAGGCAACGGTCGAAACCAACCGATGCCGAGCCTGTAATACCTGTGTGGACACCTGTGAAATAGGAGCCCCGGAAATCATCCTTGAAGGAGAAACCCGTTACGCATGGATCGACCCGACGATTTGCACCGGATGCGGCAGTTGCGCAGCCCGGTGTCCTTCCGGAGCGATTGCTGCCGGCAGCGCCTCGGATCGTCAGCTGGAAGAGATGATTGATGCTTTACTATCCTGAAGAAACGAAACAGATGGAGACCGATTCTTTAAAGGTGGTGGTATTCACATGCAACTGGAATGCCTACAGCGGGCTTGAGGCCGCGGGAAAAGACCACGAGCAGTACCCGGAGACGGTGTTCCCTGTCCGGGTCGAATGTCTGGGACGTCTTCATCCGGGCATCATCCTCAAAGCTTTCGAAAAGGGGGCAGCCGGTGTCCTCATGTTGGGGTGCCCGCCCGATGAATGTAATTTCGACTTCGGTTTTCGCAAGGCCGAGGAAGTTTATGCGCAATCGAGGGATCTTATACGTACCCTGGGGTTTCACGATTCGCAGTTGACGCTCGATTATGTGGCTGCAGGAGAGGGGAAAACATTTTCCGAAAAGGTTATCGGTTTTATTGAAGGAATTAACGGGTCGCAGAATAAAGCATGAGTGAATTCAAAGATATTATCAATCGTAACAGAGCCTGGTATTGCTTGGAGTGCGGCAAGTGCAGTGCCGTATGCCCCGTAACCCGCTGGGAAAAAAGGGAGTTTGCATCCCCCCGTCTTTTGATTGAAAAAGCCATGGAAGGGCGGAGAGAAGCATTTTTTGAAGCCCCGCTTTTCTGGTCGTGCCTTACCTGTAAACGCTGCAGTGAGCTTTGCCCGTCGGACGTCTACTTTTCCGAATTCATTCGGGACATGCGACAGGTGGCTCGGGATGAAGGCCATGCCGGAACTTGTACCCACGGGGATGTTATTCAGACCTGGGGAAGAATGATGACCGATCCGAACCTGCGTCAGAATCGATTGGGCTGGCTGACCGAGGAGCTTGAGACATCCGACGATTCCGATACCCTTCTCTTTGTAGGCTGCCTTCCGCTTTACCATACCCTGTTTGGAGCGCTTGATATCGACGGGATCGAAACCGCACGAGCAGCGGTGAAGATTCTCAATCATCTCGGGATCGCCCCGCAGGTAATGGCTGATGAACGGTGCTGTGGACACGACCAGCTTTGGGAGGGGGAATTTGAGACCTTCAAGTCGCTGGCTGAACTGAACGTGAAACAGCTGGAAGAAACGGGAGCTAAACGGATCGTCACGGCTTGTCCCGAGTGTGCCAGGACATTGGCAGTGGATTACCCCAAATGGGTTGGGGCCCACCAAATGCAGGTTTATCACATGGGTCAATTTCTTTCAGAGAATATGGAAGATCTCGATTTTGGGTCCTCATCGACCACCAAAGCCGTATCCGCCACATTCCAGGACCCCTGCCGGCTGGGCCGTCATCTTGGTATTTATGATGAGCCTCGAAATGTGATGGCGGCTATGGGGATTAAACTCCTGGAAATGGAACACTCGCGAAACAAAGCGTTATGCTGCGGAACCAGTTGCTGGACAGCCTGCGGTCAAGTCAGCAAAAACATTCAAGTGGAGAGACTCAAGGAGGCGAAATCCACCGGCGCGGATTTTTTAATTACCGCCTGTCACAAATGCCGGATTCATTTCAGGTGTGCGCAGCAGGATCCTGCTTTGTCGGATGATATCGATGTTAAAATACAAGACTTCACAACCCTTGTGGCCGGTCGCTTGAAACAGAAGAAGGTTAATGGCGACCCATTAGAAGAAAAACATGCGGCACAACTCGACGCCAGATGAACTGTTTGACCGTTACTTCCTCCAGAGTGTGGTCCAACACGCCGCATACCTCCTGGATGCGGAGGGCAGCGGTTTTTACTTCTGGGATACGAATCGTCGCCGGGCGACGCTCATCGCCAAACACAACCTGGATGTGATTCCTTGGGATAATGCTTTGCCGCAGCGAACCGTTTTAGCCCAGAAAGCAATTATGGAAACCTTTCCCAGCCGCCCCGCACTCCTGTCAGTCCCGGCTGCTTTACATGAAGACGCCCGGGGCGTACTGGTGGTGGCGGACTGGGCGCCGCGCCGCACTTTTTCAGACCGAGATGTGGCCACGCTTCAGTCTCTGGCTGATCTTGCAGCGGCCGCTTCCCGCCAGACCCAGCGTTTGGACCGGATGACGGCACAATTCCGGGCCCTCCACGTGATTGACATCGCATTGAATTCCAGCCTTCAACTGGATCGGGTCTTAAATTTGATTCTGGAAAAGGCGGTTGAGCTGGTGGGGGCGGAACACGGATCCCTCCGTCAATTGAAACCGGAAACCGGTGAGTTGATTTTGAAAGCCCATTTCGGTGATGACTGGACCGAGGAAAAACTTGCTTACACTCCCCGTGTGGGGGAAGGCATCGCCCAATGGGTGGCCGAGCATGGGCGCCCGTATCTCAGTCCGGATGTTCGAAAAGATCCGAGATACGTTGTGCTGTTTGAAGACATGCGATCCAGTGTAGCGGTGCCGCTTTTATATACGCAGATGGAAGAACCGGATCTGGATGAATTCTTAGGTGTGCTGTTACTCGAAAGTTCACGCTTGGCCGCATTCGATCAGCAGGACGTGGAACTCCTTGATGCGTTGGCCCAGGACGCGGTCATCGCCATTAAAAACGCCACCCAGCATCAGAAACTTCAGTCCATGCATGAGCGGCTGAAGGCCGAACAGGAAAAACGTCTGGCTGCCGAGAAATGGAGTGTCATGGGTCAGGCGGCGACTTCCCTGGCACATCGCATCAATAACCTGATCGGTATTGTACCGGCCAGTGCCGGGGAAATTCAACGGACCCTGGCGGAGATCGAACTGCCGGAAGCGGACAACAAATGGATTGAAGCAAACCTCGACCGGATCGAAAGGAATTCACAGTTTATATTGAAAATGGTGGACGCGCTTTTCCGTCCGTTCAAAGAGTCGGGCCCGCCCGGTCGATTTGATGTGAATCGACTGATTAAAGAGGCCCTTGAATCCGCGGACTTACCCGATTCCGTTCGGGTGGATTGTGACTATGCTTCCGACTTGCCGAAAGTGGAAAGCAGTCCACTGCTTGTGGACACTTTTCTTGAGCTGATTACCAATGCTGAAAAAGCGATGGCGGAAAGCCGGGATAAGCAGTTGACGATTCGGACTCGAATAGAGATCGATGAGGCAGCCGATTGGGTGGTGATTGAGGTGGGGGATACCGGCTGCGGGATTCCCGAGGATCGGATGAACCACCTCTGGGATATGTTTCAGCAGAGCAAGAACGGATTGGGCTACGGCCTTTGGTGGCTGCGAACCTTCTTCGTCCGCCAGGGCGGGACCATAGATTGCAATAGCAGACACGGTAAAGGCAGGACGTTTACCATTCGACTGC
>CAYSUA010000040.1:0-18069 GCA_964433795.1 uncultured Desulfobacteraceae bacterium
CTGCTATCTCGTGAGGGGCTTCTGCAAAGCAAACACCGGAAAAGAAGAGGATGATCAGAGCTATAAGATATAAGGATAGTTTTTTCATGATATCTCCTTATAATTGAAACTTGATACTTGATACTTGAAACTGGGATATCCGAGCCTTTTATTAAAATTTAATACTTGTTAAGCTATTAAGTTACAGCGTTACAAGATATACATCAAGTATCAAGTTTCGAGTATCAAGTATCCAGCGTCCAGTATCACGCATCGCGTATCAATACGCCATTCTTTCCAGAGACTTGAGAATCAGGGTAAGCCCCATGGCGAACATGCCGGTTAGCCCCATGCCGCAGGAAAATCCGGCCAACAGCACCGGGGCATACTGCCGCCACATGGTCCCATACCGTTTGAGAAAAAAGAACCGTCCCAGCATCGCCCCGATCACTTCCAGGATGAGACCATGAGGGGTAGACTGCCCCAAGCCACGGACCACTCCATAGATCAGCATTACCGGAAGGCCAAAAATAGAGAGGATAATATACGAGATAACACCCAACCCCAGGCCTGCTAAGACATAAACGGCATTGAGTGCCTGATAGAAGAGGGAATTGCCTTCCAGCGTCGAGGTTTGCATCAACAATGTATTGAGGGCTTGAAGGTGCCACATTTCCTGGGCGTACGGATAACTGCTGGACGGGATGGGTGCCAGACGCCAGATAAACTGTGAGAAAAGGAGGCTTGCGGTCAGCACCACCGGAAAGACCACGATTTCCGCTTTTATTACACCCCGGATGCTGGTTCCGGTCAGTTCGATTTGCCTGAAATTTACCGTGGCTTCACCGTAATTGTGAATGGGTATGGGGGCATACCAGATTTCAATTCCCTGGTAGCCGAAGAATTTTGCCCCGGCGATGAAACTGGCCTCACGAACCAAGGGCAGGCTCACAAATTGTCCGGCAATCCCCTCCATACGAGCGGTGATGTATGATATGACGGGAGTATAGAGGAACCCATACCCGAGAAAGAAGATCCACGGGAAATTCGGCACCAGCCAGATGCAGAGTCCCACATAGGACAGGGTTGAAAACACGTAGATTCCGATGGATATCCAGAAATTAAAATCTCCCCTGCCCGGGGGAGGTTTAAACAGGGCCTTGAGGCTGCCCCGTTGGCCGGCTCCGGATTGACCAAACGAGCGCACCACATGCCAGATTCCCACACATGCGATAGCCAGGCCCAGACCGATTCCAAAACTCATATAAAAATCAAAATTGTTGGCAAACACCGTATCGACGGTCCCCATGCCCTGGTGCCACCGTTTTAAAATGCCGTGGCTGTAAAGAAACGGGTTTGCAACAACGGTTATGATCAGTCCGATGAAACCGCCGATAACCGCCCAGAACGGTAAAACCATTCCGATAAAAATCAACCCCAAATCGAGCTGAATTCCGGTTGCCACTGCCGGAAGCACCTCTTCAGTATGACGGGTCAGCTCCACCCAGGGGATAGGGATCAATCGAATCGGTTCATTGAGAAAGAGGCTGGATACAGCCGGCAGCAATATGTAAATCCCACCGAAGGCCAATCCGATAACCCCGCCGATGGAAAACACCCGCCACTTCCAGCTCTTCTGTTTCTCTTCCGTGGACTCCGCCAGGGCCATGACCCCGAGCACTCCCACCGGCGCCATGGGAAACGGAAGCTTCTCGACATCGGATGTGATCCGGAAGAGGGCATATCCGAGTCCGAAATGATCGACCCGTTGAATAAACTGGGTCCCCACCAAAAGCAGAATGGGGGTGAGCCAGTCCCGATGAAAAAAGGTTCGCTCGATCAAGGATTCCGATTCGGGTTGCGGCGCCACCCATGAAGGAATGAACTCGGTCAGTCCCAGCATGCGGGCGGCATCCGACTGAACCAGATACTGATTCCACAACAGGCCCTGAAAAGGCGAGGCCAGCGACGCTCCGGCCATGAAGAAAAGGATAAAGATTTCCTGCTGTTTGAGTTCCGTATAGGATCGTTTCGCCATCTCCGCGAAAAGGATGATGGTCACCCACCTTGCAGCCGGGCCGATTCCGGTGCCGATCACCAATTGAAGATACATGCTGCCGGGCATCATCAAAAACCCGATGAAGATCGACCCCACGATGGTTTTCCAGTCAAACCCTTCCTCGAAGTGATCCGGTGTGGTTAAGAGATCTCTGTATTCTTGGAGTTCTTTATCCTCGTACATGGTTAAGTTCCGGGTTCCGGGTTCAGCGTTCTGAGTTCAGCGTTTTGAGTTCTGGGTTCTGAGTTCAATGTTCAAAGTTCAATGTTCAGAGTTCCGGGTTCAGAGTTCCGGGTTCAACATTCTTGCTTCACACTCCAATAGTTTTAGCTCGGCAATACCTGGTAGCTGGCATAGCTGAATAAACCCACGATGGCCCAGCCGCCGCCCATTAGAAAATCGCCGATGATCAAACCCACAAAGAAAAACCGGAGCCGCTTAAATAACACCACCCCTCCGTATCTCATACACAGCGCATTGCAGGCCCATCCGACAAAAAAGCTGAACCAAAGCACCCGCATGGCCCAACTGTATGCGGTTAAGTACCCGATGGGGTGAATCGGCCACCAATAGAATCGATGGTAGCAGATGGATAAAATCAGCATCACCAGGGCCCCGATACCGATAAAGGTCAACACCCAGCTCCCGGGCTTAACAGGGGTTTCAACAAGGTTATAGATATTGTCATACATGGCAACGGTGGTTCGAGTGGCCCAATCGAGTCCCAGCTCTCGAATACCGAATTTATAACAGAGGATCATCATGGCTAAAATGGATACGACCACTGCTGCAAATAGGGTGATGAGCACACCGCCGAAAATCATTCGTCTGTTCTTCATGCCATGGGTCACCTTGCTTGCGTGGAGCAGGGAGGGCATGAGTGATTCCCGGAGATCCAAAAAAAGCATTTTTTGACTGACCGCTGCCCCGAGGAGGCCCATGCTGGTAAAGAACTTTGGACCGAAAAAGGCGAGAAGGCCGTCAATGGGAGCAGCCGTCAGGGTAAACAGGGCGATACCGCCCTGACAGATGACCCGCATGGCGACCAGGGTTACCATGAAAAAGGCACCCACCACCATGAAAGAGAACAAAAAAGGTATACCGAAATACCAGCTCCACATGACGATGCCGAATCCCCCGAGCACAAATCCCCAGAATCCGATACGGGTGGAAATCCATTCAGAGTCTGACGCACTGCCATCCCGAAAACTCAATCCTCGCTTCGCCACATTAAACAGATGTTGCCGGGCCAACCAAAAGAGAAAGATAAAGAAGACACCGTATGCGCCGATCATCTGGGCGTCTTCCGGTCGGGACAGGGCCGGCCCGAATGTAATGCCCAAATCGGCAGCCGGAATATTATAGCCGAGAACACTGAGCAGCCCCACCAGCAATCCTCCCAGAATAAAGAAAAACCAGAAAGAAAAAGAGATCTGTTTTGCTGCAAGAAACGCAAATCCGATGAACGCCGGATAGATGTAAATCTTCAGCTTGTAAAAACCGGAAAACAGCCCGTGTTTGGGAAAATATTTTCCAGCCAGGATAAGGGTCGGGATTTGCGGAACCGATGGGATATAAAAGTGAAGGCCGTTGAAGAGATGCAAAAATGCAGAAACCAAAATGCCTGTCAGCAGAAATCGGTTTAAGAAGAAGTGTCCGATTCGATTATTGTCCAAGGCTTCGCCCATCAACTCCGGTACCCGGAGCAGCGGGAAGTTCATCCGTTCGTTATAGAGCGGCTGGCCGCTCAACAGATTGATGATGCAGACCATCAGAAAATAGCATAACAGCACAAAACCGCCCCATATCAGAAGGGGGGGAAGCCAGGCATTCCACGGAATCTGCTTTACGATATCCAGCCATCCCATTTGACGGCCGCCGATCAAGCCGTTGTAAAGACCTTCAATGGCTTCCTCGCTTTGTGGATACCATATTTTCGGAAGGAGGGGGTGGAGCACGTCGCTCCAGCGATTTTCAACCGATGCAAAATGGTACGGAGCTGTAATGTTGATAAAAAAGGCTCGTACAAGACCCGTATACGCGATTCCGGATGCAAGCACCATCAGGATCCAGGATACCAGCAACTCCTTTCCGGTGAACCATAAGCGGTGAAAAATCTTTTGAATCACGGCAACGAGAATAGTCAGCCAGATTAGGACGAAAAAAGGAGCCAACGGGAAATGACCCCCTCCCAAAAGGGTGGCTTGCCGGTAAACATTGTTAAGTGGGGTGAGGGCGCAAATGGCTACGGCAAGAATCACTCCCAGTACGATCGCCCGCAGTCGGATTCCCTGGCTGGCGATTTCGGGTTTACTTACGTCCGGATTCGGCTGGTCCGCATTCAATGTCATATTCGCAATATCTTTTCCACTGTTTATTCGCTTCTCGCCGGCCGGGCGTTATCCTCAGCAGACATCAATCGTCTCTCATAATGTATATGGGATTCGTCGTCAAGAGAGCGCCATACCAGCAGTTGCTTTCTTATGGAATGTAAAAACGCCTTGTTGATCCGGCGCCAGGCATTGGCTTCGCCGGACTCGCGTGTCAGCCGGATTTTTATTTCAAGAAAACCCGATTCTTCTTCTGCCGGGCAGAACTGGACCTCCACATCTTGCATGATCCCAAAGTCAAACGGGGCCAACCAGACTTTCGAGTGTAAATTCAGACAAGCATCCGAGCAGCAAGACCCATCGTTACACGGCACATCGTGTTCGTGGGTTACCGGGGTAAGCGGACATACAAATGCGAGATCGATATCCCCTGTGGAGAAAATACCGTGGGATACATCTTGGTGCCCTTGAAGGTAATCGTAGATAAATCCCCCGATGCTTTTGTGCTCATGATATTTCATTAAAAACGGGAGGGTGACTTCAATGGCATTATTTCTCGCCTCAGGAAGCTTCCACGAGCGATTGACATCCGGGATGGCAATCTGGGCCGCGACTTTGGAAGGGTAGATGACCGATACCAGAACCACGAGAATCACAAGCACCATTGCCGCGACCCCGGCAAGAGAGGAATAATTCACCGTAATGCCGGACCACAATGATGTGCCGGCGAAAATGCTGGCAGTGGTTTGGGCCAGGAGATACCCCAGCACCACACTGATGACAGCGAATGCCAGGGCTTCTGCGATAAACAGAAAAGAAACATGGGACGGGGCAAGCCCGACTGAAGTATATATTCCGATTTCCCTTTTTCTTTCATACACACTTCCGATCATGGTATTCAAAACAATGAAGATGGAAATCACCAGTGGGATGGCAATATTCGGAACACCGCTGTAGCTCATGGTATCGCTTGCGTTATATAAAAAGGTGCCGTTTTTTTCTCCGCTAAAGAGTGCGAGCCCGAACCGGTCGACAAGTTCCTGGGCGATTTCCTGCGTATCGGTTTTGTTTCGGGGTCGGATGGCAACGGCTTTCAATTCTCCGCCGGCCGCCAATAAGGTTTGATAGGGGATAATCAGCGTCTGATCAGCGGGTATATGCTGATATCGGCTTTGGAACGCCACAATATCTTCACCCGATTCCATGGCCTCGATTTCCACGTCTGTGATTTCCATGGAGATTTCGCTGGGGAAGATTACCGGTGTGAGGGTTTCTCCGTCCAGATCTTTAAAGGCCTGTAATTTTTGTTCTGAAAAGGTACCGACGACGGTAAACGGAATCCCCCACAAGGTAACGGTGTTCCCTTCGGGGTTTTGAGGGTCGATACCAAAATGTTTTGCCAACAGTTTCGACAGCAGCACGGCATGTCGTTCCGTGTCGTTAAACCACCTTCCACCTTCGATAATTCGTTCAAGTCCTGTGACCCGGCCTTCCCGGGCTGAAAGACCCACGAGTCCCTGGGCTTCAAACACGCGGCCTTTGCTCCGAACCGGTATTCGGGTGGCCTGGGTTTTGTCATCATATTCGAGCCAGACCCTTGGGGCGACCATCCCTTGCTGTTCGAAAGCATTTGAGAAAACGCCCAGGGCTTCGGAGGGCAGGCTCTTCCAGTTCGCGTTCTTCAGTAAAAAACCCTGATAGGTTGCATCGGGTTGGTACTGAATGCGCGCATGCCGCCGCATGGTTTTAACCGAAGTAAAGCTCATGATGGTAAAGGTGAGGATAATCAAAGTGGCGCAGGTGAGGCCCGTTCGAAGTCTCCGTCGCCTCAGATTGCTCACACCCAATAAGAATGATGCCACAAATGCTTTCCACCGGCCGATTTCCTCTGCCCCCATATGTCGTGCGCGACGCTGAAGAAGAATCATTTCTTCTTCGAATCTGAAAAAGATAATCAAAGTGACCAGCAGAGAAAGTCCCATGATGAAGAAAGCCAATATCACAACCATGGGGCTGTAGGCCAGCTGGAAGGCCGGATGAACCCGGTAAATAACTGCAATCAGTACCAAAAGAATAACGGAAAACGCGATGATTCGTTTGTAAATGTTGGCATAGCAGAAGAGCAGCCGTTCCATACAAAAAGCGAAAGGAACAAACAATGCGATATAGAAAAGGACGCCGAAGAGCACATCTTTTTGCGTTTTTTCCACATGGTCATATACACGAGACGCCAATGCCCAGGATCGTTTGGCAGATTCAAAAAAACGATCATATTGCTTCCGGTTAAGCGATGTTTCAGCTTTTCTTAGTGCGTCGGACCCTGCTTTCTGCATATCTCGGATTCGATCGTTGTATATGCCACGGCTTTCCAGGTTTACGATTCGAGGTTTCAGCAAGGTCCACATATCCTTTGCGACCATGTATTCTGTTCGATGAATAAACGGCCAGTCATCCACCAGGTACCCGACACCCTGCGGATGATCTTCCGTGGCATTGAGCAGGATTAATTTTTTTTTGAACACGGAATCGGAGAGGGTCATTTTCAATCGGGTTCCGGATTCCAGAAACGTTGAGAGAATGATTGATTTCTTGGTATCGATCCGGCTGTACCACCTGCGAAGGGGAGGCGCTTCCCGGCGGCCGTCGATCAAGTTTTCTTTGGTCATGTAGCGGAAATTTCGAGGTTCAAGCAGGTTAAACAATGTTGTTTGTTTGCCGGCAAACATGATGAGATCGGTCTCCATGAATCGTCGATTCATTTTAACTCGATAGCCGGATTTACCTGTTTTATTCTTGTCGATGGCCCAGACGGTTTCACCGGTGACCGGATCATACCGGTAACCCTCGAGAATGACTTTGTGCAGGACATGTTTTTTCCACGCCACGCCTTTAATCATGAAATAGCCCATGGCGTCCACCATGCTGTAATGGCGCGTCTGATGTTGATATGCCAAAATCATGCTGCCCGGGGCCGGTTGATCGGCAAACAGCTCGCCATGGCGCAGGAAGGAGGCCCTTCCGGTCACAGCGCCGAAACCGGGTCTCGGCATAACACCGGAATGAAGCATCTCGGCATCCGATAAACGTTGCATGAGTGCTGCTATAAATTTACCCTGTTTTTCAGCATATTCGTAATTCACGGTTTCAGGTGTGTCATAAGGGGTTCCCCAAAACTGACGGGCATCATTTACGGTGGCAAACGTAATACCGACATATCCTGCCAATGAGCTGACTTCGCCCCCCAAATGGGGCCGATCTAGAAAATAGCTTTGCCAGGGATGCCGCCGACTGGGTCGCAGGGTGTCTTTAAATATACCGGACAAGTTAAATGTATTTTCAACCAATGCTCCGCTGTGTCGCAATACCCCATCGAGAGTGCTGTAGGCGTTTACCCTGTCGATGGACGGTTTCAACGGATACATCCACCCCCGGTTGAAGGCGCCGAATCCGTCGCCATGGCTGGAAAGATGAAGCGATATGACGGCAGCCAGTTCTCTGGATTTTACAAGGGATCGGAATTTGGTCGCCGCCTTGAGGTTTTTGGATTGAGTTTTTGCATCCGACAATATGGCGTTCTGATTCTTGAGCGCTAGTGGCACCAGCTCCGATACTGCTTTCCGTTCCGCTTCGGCAAGCTCCGCAAAGCTTGTTTGCCAGACCAGGCGTCGCAGGACTAACCGCCTTTCAGAAAGTGCATCGATGGCTTTTCCAGTCTTTTCATTCCCTTCCTGCATACGCAGATGCATTAGCCGGCGGGAAATGATATCCACCTCTGTTTTAATCTGCTCCAGCAAGGCATCTTTCATTTGAACGCCGATTGCCGGATCTTTTGATTGCTCCAGCCACCCTGCCTCTGTGGATATTCTTTTAAGCAGATTTACGGTTTGTTTGGAGGATTTTTGAGCGTTTCTCAAGCGTTTTTTGGTTTTCCTTATATTCTTGGACCGTTCACTGAGACTCCAGATGAGCTCTCGCATCCCGGCCAATGCATGTGCATGGCCGTCTGTGGCGACTATGAGAATCGATCTTCCCGGCGAGACTTGTTTCAGGATCCTCGCTATTTCGAGCAGTGTGGCAATTCCACAAGCCTCATCTGCACCTGGGGACTGCCCCGGGATCCAAGCTGTGCTGTCATAAAAAGCTTCGATCATGATGAGTTCTTCGTTAAGATCGGGATTCGTTCCTTCAATTAACCCGTAGATATTTTCACTTTCGGCATTTTCCCAAATCATCTCCGATACGAGCCGGATATGAGAAGACACAACACCCTTGGGGGCGGATTCAAAATTTCCGAACATTTCTTTCAGTTTAGTGTATGGCATCCAGAATCGTGGAAACCGGATAGGGGTCAGCTCCAGCTTTTCTTTAAAGAATGTCTTTGGAATGGCGTTTCGGCTCACATAAATCAGTGCTTTGGCGCCCAGGGAGGCGGTATGGAGCCAGTTTTTACCGGAATCGAACTCCATCAGAATGATTGAACCGTCGATGGACTTTCCGTTTAAATCATTCAGATCACCGGGGCCGACATAGACCAGAGGACCTTCCATACCCTCGGCCGGGATGGTTCCGGGTGATATGGCATTGGCGCGGATGGGAGATATGGGAATAGAGACATTTCTATCCGGGAGGGTCAAGGTGCTGCCGTTGTGCTTGAGGACCGGAACTTCAAACGGTATGGATCCGACCTGCTCCAGCCCGATTTCCGACAACATTTTTTTAATATACGTGGCCGATGCTTTGTTTCCTTTGGTGCCTGTGGCGCGGTCTCCAAAGGATGCGAGTGTCGAGATGGTTTGTCGAATCCGATCGGCGGAGGCGGAATTTGATTGCGCATTCACCGAAATAGGAAAAAATACAAGACTTGCAACAAATAAAATAAGAATAAGAATGATTGAATGCGGATGCCCTCTTCCGGAATGATTTATGGCGAAGTTTTCAGTTATTCTCATTTTTTCTCTTAAAAAGATAAAGCTACCGGATGCCCACGGCTCCTACAGAGATTTCTAGCTCATCGCGGTTTTCGATTTTATCGATCCTTCCGTCACTGATCCAGACTACCTGGTCGGATACATTCAGCATCTTGATGTCATGGGTGGCGGAAATCACCGTCACTCTTCTTTCCTTGCTGAGGCTTTTCAAAAGCGTGATGATTTCCTCTCCTGTTTTCAGGTCGAGGTTTCCGGTGGGTTCATCAGCCAGAATGATGGCCGGGTCATTGGCCAGGGCCCGCGCAATGGCCACCCGCTGCTGTTGGCCGCCGGACAGCTCAAACGGCTTATGGCTGAACCGTTCGCCCAGCCCCACCAAATCGAGGAGCTGCATTCCCTTTTCTACGGCCTCGTCGTTGTTCATTCCGCCGAAGACCATAGGGAGTGTCACATTTTCCAAGGCCGTCATGACCTGGATAATGTTGAAGGTCTGGAAAATATACCCTATTTTTCTGCATCGAAGCCATGCCAATTCATATGCATCCAGTTGTGCGATGTCCACTTCGTCGATGAAAACCTTTCCTGTTGTCGGCTTATCAAGCCCGCCGATCATATTGAACAGCGTGCTTTTACCCGAACCGGAAGGACCCATAATGGAAATGTAATATCCGGTGGGTATTTCAAGGTCTACCCCTTTAAGAGCCTGAACCTCAACCTTGCCGAGCTTGAAGTTCTTGGTGACTCCGGATACGCGAACGATGTTCCCAACGTCTACCATGATGATATCCTATCAATTTTCGAAGTGCGATTTTCGAATGTCAATTTACGATTTATTAAGATTTCGCCGTGTCGTTTTTTCGCTGAAACCATGATCACAAATCGAAAATCGAAAATTTATTATTACTGTTCAACCCGCATGGCTTCAACCGGCTGCATTCTTGCCGCCAGAATGGCAGGATACAAGACGCCCAGCAGACTCAACACACACCCGACGATAACTGCGAATAAAACGGACGTCCAGGCATCCGCAAAAGGCAGGTTCCTTGTGGCGTCCATTCCAAAACGGACCAATCCGTTGAGGAGGGCAAAAATCCCGCCCAAAAGGCTGCCGACGCCTGCGCCGGCTATGCCCTGCATGCCTGCTTCAAGCAGGAAAAGTCGCAGCACGAATCGATCCAAAGCCCCCAGGCATTTCATGGTTCCGATTTCCCGGAAACGTTCGGTTACCGCCATGAGCTGAGCGTTTACAATACCGACCACACATACCAATAATGATAAAATGACAATCCAGCGCTGCTTGGGACTACTTTCAATACGGGTCTCTTCAGGCTGCAAATCATAACCCGCACGGATCAGTGTCTGACGATACGTCGGATTATCAGCAGCCAACAGGCCATTGGCTACGTCATTGCTGACCCTGATAAAACTTAAAAATGACACCGCGAGAACAAGGCTCATGGTGGTGATCATGGAGCGAAAAAACCGAACCTTAATGCTCTTAAATGCTATTTCTATCGATTTTGCAAAGGGGAGAACGACTAAGCGGTCCACCTTGTCAGTTTCAATTGAAGACAGTGGTATATCTTTCAAGCCTAAAATCCCCTTTCTTTATTATGTCCCGGGATTATTAGTGCCCTAGAAATTTTTTTCTTGTTTTTTAACAAGAAAAAAAATTGGTGAAGGCACTTATCCCGTTTATCGGGGTTAGAGATATATTATGGTGATAAGCAGCCGGAAAGGTATTTTAATCGAGAATTTTTTTATCATAATCCATCAATCTTGTAAATGAGAATGATTCCTAAATTACGTGTTCTCATTCATAAACTCAATAACGCATTTTTATCAAGACGACTATTCTGTATGATCTGAAGTCCAAAAGTTTAAACTTATGCATAGAATGATTAGACAACTCTAACATTATCCTCTATCCACCGGGCCGTATTTAACGCCCCATTCATGTCTATCGAAACCGAGCCCGAGGGTTTTCGGGAAATCGATTCCTCCATGAGTGTAGACAGGCGTTGATGCTCTAAATCCGGTCCATTCAACTGCTTGAGGATACCGAGTCTCTCCAGGCGGTCGACCCTTATCCCCTGTTCCCGGTCACCGGAGAATGGAAGCACCATGGCAGGAACTTTTGTTGCGATAATATTCATGCAGGTATTGTATCCGCCCATACTCACAGAAAGGTCTGCTGCAATGAGATAGGACAAGAAATCGTCGGTAAAGCGGGAAACTGAAATTCCATTTCCGGAATGCCCTTTGATATGCTCAAAATCCTGTCGGCTCATATAGGGCCCGGTAAAGACAAAGAGAAATGACGGCCGGTCGGTCTGGATGGAGCGGAAAGCCGAAATTACAGATTTCAAAAGCGGTGCTCCCGATCTTCCACCGCCTGCACTCGCCACTATGAGTATGGCATCTTCAGATATGTTCAGCTTTTTCCTAAACTCCTTCCGCGAATTTAAAGGGGGCTCTGCCGACACAAAGCCGGTATAGTGTACTAAAGGTTTAATATCGGAAATACGGGAGAAGGTGTCATCAAGCATTACCAAATCCGGGTCGGAGTGAATTAGAATTGCATCGAACCATCGGTTGAGACGCGTAATCACCCGCTCTTCAAAGGCGGTTTGGTCTTTTTTTTCAACCAGAATGTCTCGGATACTGCATATGACCTTGCATTTGGGAAGATCATCGTTGCGAATTGCCTTGAGAACCGGATTAAGTTCAAAACGGAAGGCATTTCGTCCAAACGGGTAGAGTTCAACGATAAAAAGGTCGGGTGCCTCTTTTTGAAATATTTCGTATAACCGCTTTTTCCGCTTTGCTTTTACTTCGGCGAACGACAATTCCGCATCCGTGGTGAGAAAACCCTTGTATTCGGGGTCCATCATGATTTCCGGCAGATGAATCTCTCGCACATGTTCAGGCAGAGGGATGTCGATCCGCTCCCCGCCGGTCACCATGACAATCTTATGATCGGACAGAGCCCTGAGGATTTCCAGGGTTCTAAACAGGTGGCCGACGCCCCAGACATGTTGGCAGTATTGGATGATTTTCATAATTGAATCGCATTGATTTCATCGATTTCTAATCTTCCGTTTTGGCAAACCAGCCAGTGTAGGTGTTTCGTTTTGATCAACCGGGGTTCTTCCGGAAGAAACTTCCGGCCGTAAAGTCTGTAAATGAGGCATCTGATCACGCCTTCATGGGTAACCACCAACAGGGTGTCTCCCGGCCATTTATCGGCTGCCTGCAGGAGTGCTTCATGGCTCCGCTGCCATACCTCCTCCCGGCTTTCACCATCTTTGGGCTGAAAATTCCATCCGGAGGATAATTCTTCTTTAAATTTTTCGGTGTTTTCTATTTCCGGTATAGATAAGCCTTCCCATTGACCCCAGTTCTGCTCCCGCAGCCTCATTTCTTCAATGATGGAAAGCTTTAAATGCCGGTTGATGGTGTGGGAGGTTTCTTTTACTCTGCCCAAATCGCTGGAGATGATCCGATTGATGGGAAGTGTTTTCAGAATGCTTCCCCATTGATTTGCCGAAGCTTTACCCTCAGCCGTCAACGGGGAATCCGAATGCCCCTGAATCCGCTTTTGTTTGTTCCATTCGGTTTCCATGTGCCGGAGGAGACCGAATCGGGTGGTGGCAGAGTGACTATGCATTATTGACGCCTCGGAAACTGTGCAGCAAAAACCATTCTCCCACTGTCTAACCCGGACAAACCGGAAAAAACAAATAACAAATCCCAAATAACAAATAATATCCAATGACCAAAAATACAAATTCAAAACAAAGATATGATATTGAATATACTAATTATTTTGTTTCGGTCATTGAGATTTTGAATTTTGAATTTGTTTGTAATTTGGTGCTTGTGTATTGTTTTTTGCATAAAGCACAGAGAAATAACAATTAAGACTCCAAAAATCCATTATTCCAGTGTTCCATCATTCCAGTCCGCCCCCTTTGCAAAGTCCCATTAACACATCTTCTACGATCCTGTAATTCACATTCAGATCGTGCTGTTTTCGAACGTACAGCTTGCCCCTTTTTCCCATGTTCCTTCGCAGAGCCGGGTTGTCCAAAAGGGTTTCAATGCCATAGACAAACGCCTCAAAATCGAAAGCCGGCACCAGAAAGCCGGTGTACGGATGGCTGATGACTTCCGGAGTCCCCTCATTGGAAAATGCAACCACCGGAATTCCGCATGACTGGGCTTCCAGAAAGACCATCCCCAGGGATTCCCGAATGCCCGGAAAGGCGAACAGGTCACCGGCACTGTAAAACCGATACATCTCCTTTCCGGGTATTTTTCCGATAAAACGGACCCGTCCCGGAGCTTCTTTTTCAGCCAGATCTTTGAGACTATTTCTCTTTTTTCCTTCACCGGCAATGATCAAATAGAATTTTTTTCCTTTCCGTAAAAGCTCTCCGCAAGCCCTTATGACGATTTTAAGGCCCACAGTCTTTACATCCGGCCGGAACATGGCAGCCGTTAATACCACCGGATCATCCCCAACCTCCCAATCTATCCTTAACCGTTTCCGGTCTTTAGCGCTGTATGAAAAATCATCGGTGAGGATTCCCGGCGCCACATAGGTTCGTTTTTGGGGCTCAAGGATTCGTTTTAAATTGATCAGGTCTTTTTTTTTATTTGTAAATACATGGTGGGCGGCCTTGAGGGATCTGGTGTTCAGCATAAACCCCGGCAAGGTCCTGAAAACCTTTTTCCGTTTGGTGGCATATACGCCCTGAAAAATCGCATAGGGTATCTGCATTCTTTGACTGACCAAGGGACCCAACACATCCGGAGCTTTATAATAGGTGTGGTAGGTGAGCCACAGATCGGGTTTTCTTTTTACGACGGCTATTTTGGCACTCCTTATTTCCTTGATGATTCGGGGTATCAACCAGGGCTTCCAGTAAATCCATCGACATCGCAAGTTGCTCACCGCCCATAGGGTGTGCCCCCTGTTGGTCAGGAAGTTATATAGTCCTGTTCCGATGACCAGGTCTCCCGATGGGTCCGGATGGCCCAGGGGTTTGAAAGGGGCATGGAAAAAGATATTCATTGAACTAAGTCAACCCCCGGTGTCATCAGAGGACTTCGGGATCGATAGATGGCTGAATGTCGGGATGTTTTCTGCAAAGACTTTTGCCAGATCCATGATCAGTGATCGATTGTCAAATTCTTCCATAACGCGTGTTCTGGCCGATTCAATCACTTTTTTTCTAAGCTCGATATCAGTCAATAAACGCTTGATGGCCTTAGCCATTTCTTCAGGCGCATGGGAGGGCACCATCAGTCCGGTGGCTTCGTCGGCTATTACTTCAGGAATTGCGGATATTTGAGTGGACACCACGGGCACACCCATGGCCATGCTTTCCAGAATGACATTCGGGATTCCGTCTCTATCTCCATTGGGCGCAATTTCACAGCCAAGAACAAATAGATCCGCCTCGCGATAGTGCACCAATACTTTTTCATGGGGCAGAGAACCCAGCCATTGGGTAGTTTTTTCCAGTTTGAGGTTTTTCATGAGGGCCAACACGCTTTTTCTTTCATCTCCGTCACCGATGAGAATGTGCTTTACGGGAAATCCTTCATCACACAGTATGCGGATGGCCTTAAGCACCGTTGGTATCCCTTTTTTTTGCATAATCCGTGCTACGGTGAGCAACCGGTATGGTGTTTCCGGTTGGGTAATCTCTTTTCGGTTACTGAACAGCTTAGTGTCGATACCATGGTAAATCCGATATATGGGTGTTTTTTGAGAATTTGATAGCCCGTCCAGGTATTGCTTGTTGTGTTCGGTGCAAGTGACAACGAATTCGGATTTATTGATTTTATCACCGAGGTGTTTCGGATCCGAAGTATAGATATCTTTTGCATGAGCGGTAAAGCTAAAAGGCAATCCGGATAATTGGCTGGTAAACGATGCGACAGAAGTGGGAGAATGTGCAAAATGAGCATGGAGGTGCACTACATTTTGATCGGGTAAAAATTTATGAACCAGATATCCGGCCTGAAGGAAATGCTTGATGGTTGCAAGTTTTCGGGTTTGACGGAACCGCAGAAGCGCTGATTTTAAGACTTGTCGATAAATGGTGGGTATTTGTCTTGCCAGCAAAAAATTGTGGTACAGGAAGCGTGGAAGTGGAACCAGCAGGGTCTCCGGCAAATAGTCGACAGCGGCCCGGATATGTTTAGCACTGCTGTGGGAGAAGCTCTCACGGGGACGCCGCATTGAGAAGATATGGATCTGAAAACCCGCTTTTTCCAGAAGCAAAATTTCATTTGAAATAAAGGTTTCCGAGATCCGGGGGAACCCTTTAAGGATCATTCCCAAAGCAGGCGGTTTAGCTGGGACCATCTTTTTTTTATCTAAAGCTTTTGAGCCGTTTGTGCATAACATCGAATCCGGTCAACTGAAAATCAGCAATGGCCTTTTTATACGGTACAGGATAATTTAGAACCTTTTCGATTTCCTTTCGCAGAATGTCCGGGTTGAGCGAGTTAAACGGAATATAATCCACCAAGTTCTGGTTATTCAATACTTCAGCCCTGATGAGCTGCTCCCTTCGAGGATTTTCCCTGGGGATGATAATAGAAGGGGTTCCTTGGGTCAGGATTTCACACACCGTGTTGTATCCCCCCATTCCGACAACCAGATCGGCTGCGGCAATAATTTTAACCATCCAGCGGTAAAAGCGATACGCTTTTATTCCCAGTTTCTTAGAACGGTCGAAGATTTCCTTCCGCTGCTGGCCCGGCATGAAAGGTCCGGTGACCAGCACGCTTTTAAACGGAAGGGGATGGTTACCGGTTTCGAGCATCTTAAGATATGTATTCAATACCGGATATCCGTCTCCACCGCCTCCGGTGGTAACCACCACCAGATTTTTATCTTTTTTGATATTCTGTTCTTTTCGGATATGTTTAATTTCTTTATCGTCCGGTTTTTTTCGGGGAATGTATCCGGTAAAATGCATTTTTTTGCTTATGGCGTCGGGAATGGCATATTCCTCGATGGGGTCGTAGAATTTTTTTTCGCCATAAACCCATATTTCGCTGTACAGTTCCTCTAATGTGTCGTAAATGCCCCTCTCCTCCCAGTCTTTTCGAATGGTATCTGCATCATCCATAATATCGCGAAGACCTAGAATAGTTCGACATCTCGGCAAACTCCGCTGCAGCCACTGAAGGGTGGGCAATACTTCTTTTTTCAATCCCAGCGGCTCCTTGTCCACTATGAAGAGTTGCGGCTGAAAGGTTTTTGCGGTGGCGGTGATGATATTCTTACGGATATCGAGGGCATGGCGTGGATTGATTTTAATGGATAGCGGTAAATATTCTTCATTGGTCTTTTTTATCATTCCGGGAATCCGAACGAAATCGATCTGTTCCGGGAATGAAAATCGACCCACGATGGGAGATCCGGTTAAGATCAGAATATTGATGTTCTTTTGCCGCAGGTGATCTGCAATGGCCAGGGTTCGTCGAATGTGGCCCAGACCGTAGGTGTCGTGGCAGTACATCAAAATATTGAACGTGGAATTCCGACTCATCCGATTGGCTCCGGAGCTGAGACTCTGCGTTTACTTGCCCGCCGAAGTTGTCTGGCGGGTCCGTGTCCCAAAAAGGAACTTCTATACTATTAAATTATTGAATCCGTTGATTAACTCAGCCATTACGGTTCCTGTATAAATCACTTTTAATCCATATCTTCAAGAGAAAATCACCAAATGTCACAACCCTTCTATCTTATTTCTTTAGGATCGGCAGGCGGGTCTGTGTCCTAATTAGTGCCCAGCCATAAATCGGTAAAATCGGCATGGGCACTTTCTGGTGTTTCCAATTCACGCCGAGATTGGGCAAAAAGACCATTCGTGGATGGAAACTAATTAACTTGATCGCAATCCATAAAGGGTTACTTTTATGAAAAGGATTTAACTCATTAAAATACACCTTCACGACGTGTATTGAGGAGGTTAGTGTGAATTATAAACGTAAAATACTGTCGATTGCCATAATTTTAATATCGAGTGTGATTCTTGCTGCGTGTCATGCCAATCTGTTTACTTATCGAGGTGCAGCAGCCAAGCCGGAAATACGGATAGAGCTGAAGGAAGGCGGATCCCACACCGATTCATGGGCCACCTATGATCTGTCTGTGCAATATGAATATGAAAAGAACCGGGATATTTTGAAGATTTCAGGCGATATCGCTCTCAATTACCAATGGCCGGTTGTGGAAACATTCCATGTGCGGATAAATTTTCTCGACCGGGATAATCGAATCATAGAGAGCAAGGTTCTCAACACCTACGGTTATCGACGACTTCTATACCAGCTGGATTTTCGGAATAAATTTCATTTGCCGGATGGAACAGTAGCCATGGGGTTTAGCTATGACGGAGTGCTTCGAGGGCATGGCGATGACGGGGATTGGAGTTTCTGGCTGGACCCGCGCCGCGCAGATAAATATGGATTTTTTTATTGAGGGATAAACGGGTTTGTTTGTATAGTAACAAAATTATCGGCGAGATAAGGAAGACGGAATGCAGAAACCCGCTTGGCTGGTACGCAATGCTGCTTTAGAGGCACCTGTTGAAACCCTGGAAGCGTTTCTTGAAGTCATCGATTCCGGAGCGCTATTTAATATCTCCGACCCTTCAGTATTCAGAGAGATTCGGGAAACCGTTGCCGAGGTTTTCGTTCAATTACTGGTATGGCAGCGCCCCCGGCTTGAAGAATCCAGATC